>CALXTZ010000040.1 GCA_944391545.1 uncultured Alphaproteobacteria bacterium | reverse complement strand
AGCCCAAAAGAAAAGGCTCCCAAAGGAGCCCTTTCCTTCCTCCGAATATATTTTAGAAGTTATATTTGAACTTAACCGTTCCCGTGTGGCTTGTATAGTCACGACGGATACCTGCATCATAGTTCAAGCTGACATCCAACGCGTCAAACATATTCATTGTGACGCCGACACCGGCTTCAACGCCGAAACGAGGCAACCGCTTACCGGAAGTCGTGTAAGACCCCGTTCCCATCACAACCGTTGCATCCGCATTGTCGGAAACAATGTCATATGTTGCCGCCAAACGCACTTCCGGTGTCAACGTATAATCTTTTTCGACAAAGTCATACGCGTAGTTCACACCGGCAACAGCCGTCAACAAGTCCGTATTGTCCGTTTTGACATTTTGACCCAATGTATCCGTATAGCTGTCTTGCTTAATGTGCAAGTACCGCAACCCGGCTTTGGGTGTTAATCCGGACGCCATGTCATACCCTGTCATGACTTGACCGCCCCACGTATCGACATCATACTTGCTGGCAATACCGACACCCGTTACGGCGCGTTGTTCTTTGTAATCGGACGTGCTGTAGTTAACAGTTCCGTTCACGAACCACGCATTCGGTTGATATTCCCCGTAAATGAAGAAGTTATGACCGTAGACATCTGTTTTGCGGCCGCCGCTCTTAACATCCGTCGCGTTATAGGCATAACCGACACCGACCGTATACACATCGTTGATTAACGTATCCAAACCGAACGCAACCCCTTGTGTATAGCCGCGGAAGCCCGGTGTAGCGGAAGAGCTGTCTTGTTTAGACTTATTATACAACCCTTGAACCCACGGACCGAATTTGGCATTCAAATCACCACCGGAACGCCCCATCGTAGGTGTAGCCAACCGATTATTCACAGCACTCAAAATCTGGGTATGAACCGTCGTTGCAACCGAATGAACTGTCGCGGTATTTGTCGGAGCTAAATCCGTTGCAGCACTTTCGACCGCATCTTTATTACCCGCCGCCAATTCATTTTGCAAATTCAACGCAATTTGGCTGGCCGCATCGTTTGACGCATTTGCCAACGTGCTCAAAACAGAAGCCGTTTGTGTCGAAACACCGGCATCATTTGCGATGTCTTCAGCCGCTTTAACCGAAGCCGTATAAGTCAATGTATCCGCATCCGAAGATGTCTTAACAATATCATACAAGCTGTTCGTATCCGCAACCGTTGCATCCGCAAACGAATCGGCTCCCGTTCCTTTGGCAATCACATACTCACCGGCAGAACCAAACGTCAAGCTCAAAGCAGCCCCGTTTCCGGCAATCGTGTTAGCTTCCAAAGAACCATATGATGTTGTATTCAACAAATTGGCTTTCAATGTTGAACCGGCATCAAAGGTGATGGAATCTTGAGACACTTTTGCTGTTCCGATGTCAAGCGTTGCCCCGCTTGAAACATTCAAAGCCCCTGTTCCGTCAATACCACCGTCAATTGTCGTTGTTCCGCCCGTGATATTTAAAGTACCCAAGTTGTAAATATCATTGGCAACACCTGCTGCTGTATTTCCGGTAAAGGTGTTGGTTCCGTTTAAGTTAACATTACCACGTTCAGCGTTATAAATCGCACCACCATTAGCGCCGGCCGTATTACCGGTGAACGTAACATTTTCAAAGGATACGGATGATTTTGTTGTTTTATCATTTGTTTGAGGCGCAACATTCGCAAAAGCACCCCCGATATTGTCTGCCGAGTTCCCTTCAAAAGTTACATTTTTAACCGAACCGATGCTACCCGCATTCGTAATGGCACCACCTTGTCCGTTACCACCGGATGCTTTATTATTAACAAACATGGAGCCTTCAATGCTGGAGATCGTATCGATTGTCCCCCACGTTCCGTTATTAATAGCACCCCCGTTTCCGGCCGTATTGCTGTCAAATACGGAATTGATGATCGAGCCAATTACGCCTTGATTGCGAATAGCTCCCCCTTGTGACGAGCCTGCAGAATTATTTGAAAAGGTTGAATTGCTGATTGTCTCAATTGTTCCCGGCGTAGCGCTGCTGGCCAATTTTGCATTATTAATCGCACCGCCTTGGGAAGCCGTATTTCCGCTAAATGTAGCGTTATCTAAAGCATTAATTGAGCCATAATTATAAATAGCCCCGCCAGCACCGCCATTCGCTTTATTTTCCGTAAACTGAGCGCCATTTTCAAATGTAAGCGTTCCTTGGTTAAAAATCGCGCCACCAAACTTTGCCGTATTACCAGTGAATGTCAGATCTGACAAGGTCATCTTGCCACCGAGATCATAAAAATCCGTAAAGTCTTTATTTTCGTATGGCATATTAAAGATCGCACCACCATAATTAGCTGCCGAGTTCCCTTCAAACGTTGTGCCGGAAATTTCAACACCAGCAAATGTATTGGCAATCGCCCCGCCATTACCGGAAGAAATTAACTTATCAGACTCATCTACGGACGTTCCTAAGGCTTGATTGCCTTTAAAGACAGAATCCTTAATAACTAAGCTATTGCGCGTTTCCGCATCAGCAACTTCCGAATCTTGCAATGTTTTCCGAGTTCCGATGGCCCCGCCGTTATATCCGGATGTGTTATTTTCAAAAGTACTGCCGGTAATCGTTGTATGGGCATCAATTCCCAAAGAAATAGCCCCGCCGCCGATAGCCCCCTCATCAGTTCCTTTTGTCTGTGCTTTATTCCCGCGGAAAGTTACGTTATTGGCAATAATGGCTCCACCGTAGTTTCCGATAGCACCCCCGTCATAACGGACTTCATTTCCTTCGAAAAGTGTCCCGGAACCGACTTCCAACACACCTTCCTTTTTCGAAACGGCAATCGTTCCGATACCGGCTTTGTTGTTGCGGATGATGGAATTTTCCTCAATAATTCCCGTCGTTCCGTTTTGAACAATATAAATTGAACCGTATTCATCATCATTTTCTTGATTTTCAACCAACGAAGGAAGCGTCGCATTTTCTGGTGTTACGACAATTTCATCGACAGCCTTTGCCGAAGTCGGTAAAATCGTTGAAACAGCCAGTAAAACCAACGCATTCAGCATGAAGCATTTCTTTAAAACGCTCCGATACTGCGCATTCAATTCGCGAATAGCTGTATTTGAGTATTTCATATATCTTCTCCTTTTTTTTATGAAACCTGTTCTTATTATTTCCCATCTGATACGAAAGTCAACACTTTTTAGATGCATTCGATATTTTTTCTTTTCAAGCTTTTTCGCCATTACCCCCCCCCCCCCGTTTTCCGGAGAAAACCTAGATCAATTTCTCTTAACAGTTGAATCGGTCGAATCAACCAAAAAGAAACTTACCGTTCCTTTATGAATACAAAATCCATTTTTTTGATTCAAGACACAATAAAATTGAAATTTTTTGAAAGACTCGATTCGCGATTCATCTTATAAAAAACGCCCGGATAAAACCGAGCGTTTTGATATGAACTTTTTCCATCGTTCTTTCTACAGATTTCTGCAAGCTCTTTCAATCTTTGCCCGCGCGATGGCCATTTCTCGTTCAGAGTAAATACCTATCGATGACAGCTTTTCAGGCTTTGTAAAAGGTTCAACGTCATCAACACTATAGCCACCGCCTCCATAATTGATATAAAAAGGATAACCGGAACCACACTCCTCAATATTAGAATATGGCTTTTCTACCAATTTTCTACTTTCCCCCAAGGACTGCACGAAATCTTTACCGTTTCTCCACGCTTTATTCCGTTCGGCAAAATCTTTGTCTACGCCTGGAAAAACACTGCAAAGTTCCAATAAACGTGCCTCACAAGTCCCCAAAATACCATTACCTGTAAAAGGAAAACTCATTAATTTGGATGGCTCATAGCTCGGCACCTTTATGCCTTTGGCTTCTGCCCGTTCCCGAGCCACGGCAATCAAAGACGGTGCGTACCACGCGACTTCTCTTAAATAATCTTGCGTTTTTTGATCTGAAGAAATCCCTTTCTTACAATTTAACCCGATTGTACCGACCGTATTGTACATATCGACCAATGCAAAAGCCAGTTGACGGTCATCTAATTTCCGATATTCCATTATAGGATTATCTTTTCTGACCTCCTGTACCGGCTTTTGTTCTATTGAACGAACAATTTTTCTTAAAACATCTAAAATCATCTTCTAACTCCTTTCCAAGACTGTTAAAACAAGAAACTTTTCAGCTTCCATTATTTATTATATCATACCCCCCCCCCCCAGAGTCAACGCTTTTTTATGAAATATGACGGATGTAATGCATTCTACAAAATAGGACGGTTAACAAAAGAGGCACCCCGATATCAGAGTGCCTCTTTATTAAAGCAAAACCTTTTAATTTAAGCCTTGACTTTCTTTTCGTCTTCACCCAACACGCAATTTGTCACGGCCATTTCGTCGGAATGCGCTTCTAATGTCACGTTATGATCTTTCACGTTCAACGCATTTTCAATATCGCTCAACGATTGTTCCAGCAAAGCAATCGTTTTTTCGTTGGCGGAAACCGTCAAAGCGACAACCGGTGTTCGCAAAGACCGTTTTTCTTCGGCTTTAGCTTTACGCACCATTTCCACCAAAGCAACCGTTTTGTCATACAAATCCGGATTGCCGGCAATCGTTTCATAGTCCGAAACCGCCGGGAAAGCCGTTACATGAACCGACTTTTCATCTGTGCCCCACGGACGAGTCGCATAAATTTCTTCGGCCATAAATGGCGTAAACGGCGCAAACAGTTTCGCAAACGTATCAATCGTCAGCATCAAACTCGACACCGCCGAAACCGCATCATCACTGTAAGCACGGCCTTTGACGATTTCCAAATAGTTGTCACAGAAATCCCAGAAACATTTTTCCGTCATTTCCAATGCGAAAGAGTAATCATTCGCTTCAAAAGCCTTAACCGAAGCTTTTACCGTTTCCATTAACTTGGAAATCCATGCTTTATCCAACGGATTGGAAATCATTTTGGGATAATCGGCGTTTAAATCAATTCCCGCATTTTGAACCATCATGTACACGAATTTGCTGGCATTGAACATTTTCATGGTCAGCTTTTTCCCTTGTTCCATGATTTGTTCTTCAAACGCAATGTCAATGCCGAGTTTGGCGCGAGCCGCCCAATACCGCACCGCATCCGATGAATATTTTTCCAACAAATACATCGGCGTGACAACGTTTCCTTTGGACTTGCTCATCTTTTTGCGATCCGGATCCAACACGAATCCGCTGATGTGCGCTTCTTTCCACGGAATCGTCTTGTCATGCGCCCATGCTTTCATAATCGTATAAAAAGCCCACGTGCGAATAATATCATGCGCTTGCGGCCGCACGTCAAACGGTAAAGACAAATGATGCCCTTCAGGTGCAAAAGCCATCGCAATCTGCGGCGTCAACGAAGATGTCGCCCACGTATCCATAATGTCTTTTTCACCCACGAAACCGTTCGGTTTTCCGCGCATTTCTTCCGTATACCCGGCCGGCGCATCCGTCATCGGATCAACCGGCAATTGGTCACGCGTTGCAAAAATCGGCTCATTATAATTAATCAGACCGTTTTCATCCAGTTTGTACCAAATCGGGAAAGGCACGCCGAAGAACCGTTGACGCGAAATACACCAATCTTGGTTCAAACCGTCTACCCATGTTTCATACCGCGTTTGCATGTGGCCGGGGAACCATTTGATTTCTCGGCCGGCATCCACCAATTCTTTTTTGTAGTCCAAAATCTTAATGAACCATTGGCGGCTGGAAACGAATTCCAACGGCAACGTCCCTTTTTCATAGAACTTCACAGGATGTTTAATCGGCTTCGGTTCCGCCAACAAATCACCGCTTTCACGCAAAAATTCAACGATTTGCGCCCGCGCTTCTTTCATTTTCAATCCCGTGATTTGATTATAATAAGCAGCTGCCTTTTGCGGATTCAAACTCACAAACGGTTCGACACCGTATTCATTGGGTAAAATCCGCCCGTCCAAGCCGACAATCTGTTTAATCGGCAATCCGGACTGTTTCCACCATGCCACGTCAGCCGCATCCCCGAACGTACAAACCATCATGATACCGGTTCCTTTATCCATTTCGGCATGTTCGGACGGCACAATCGGAACAGGAATGTCAAACAACGGCACAATTGCTTTTTTACCAAAGTATTTTTGATATCTTTCATCATCCGGATGCGCCACAACGGCAATACAAGCCGGCAAAAATTCAGGCCGCGTCGTCGCAATCGTAAAATGAACGTCCGGTTCACCCTCGACACCGAATTGAATGTCATGGAAGAAACCGTCCACTTCCCGATCTTCGATTTCCGCCTGAGCCACAGCCGACTGGAAAGTCACATCCCACATGGTCGGCGCTTCCACGGAACAGGCAATGCCCTTTTCCACCAAATCCAAAAAAGAGTCTTGAGACACTTTAATCGCCAGCGGGCTGATTGTCGTATACTTCAAATCCCAATCATAAGAATGACCGATTTGGCGGAAAATATCTTCAAAAGCCTTTTCATCTTCCGTCGTTAAAATTTCACAAGCTTCAATAAAGTTTTTACGCGACACTTCCACACGTTTGCCGTCATTTTTCGGATCATGAACCGGTTTAAAATTCGGATCATACGGCAAATTCGGATTGCACGCGATGTTAAAATAGTTTTGAACCCGTCGTTCCGTCGGTAATCCGTTATCGTCCCACCCGATCGGGTAAAAAACAGACTTACCTTTCATCCGTTGATAACGCACTTTAACGTCGGTTTGCGTATAGCTCATGATATGGCCGACATGCAAAGATCCGGATACGGTCGGCGGCGGCGTATCGACGACGTACGTATTTTCTCTGCTCGCCGTTTTGTCAAAGCGATAAGTATTGTCCTTTTCCCAAAAAGCCAAACATCTGCTTTCAATATCGGATGCATTATATTTATCATCCAATTTTCGTGTTTCTTTATACGCCGTCATAATAATCCTCTATTTTAAAACTCACAAAGAAGCTGTATTTTACCATAAAACCGAACGCTTTCAAGTCCTTTTTTCGAAAACGCACTGAAAGAAAAATTTTATGCTTTGCTTTTTTTAAAACGGCATCCTATTTTTTTAAAATGAACATATTCGTCACACACAAAAACCCGGCTGATTGTGCACGCGCTTTAGATAATGTGCGTCTCAATAAAATGACGATAGAAACCGCACAAATCATTTCAACGGTTCTGCGAATAACTTATCATGATGAAACACCGGCTCTTTACCGACCGGCTTACCGACACCATCCGTGTGTTAAATGGGCTATGAAACGGCCGGAACATCTGGTCTGGCTGATACACTTATTTTTTGAATACACAAACGAATATACCAGACGTTTTCAAAAAGTTCATCTTTCGGAGGCGACGCTGGCCTCTCATTTAACGGACGTTTTAAGTATTTTGCCGCCGCTTTCGACGGAAATTAACTTTTATAACGGAAGCGCTCATAAAGAACTGCCCGTTTTTGAAGCCTATCGCCTGACGTTGCGGGAAAAGTGGCAGCAAGATGCCCTCAAAGGCCGTCCGCCGCGTTTCAGTTAAACCGTCTGGCAATCCAATCAGCAATTAAATCCGGCGATCCTTTTTTATAAAGAAAGTGCGTTCCGTCCGCAATCATTAAAAATGTTTTATCCGGCGACTTGGCCAGAGAAAACAATTTTTGAGAATGGTGAAACGGAATTGTTTTATCCTGCGTCCCGTGCAAAATCAACAACGGAGACGTTACTTTTTGAATATACGCATCCGACTCGAACGGCGCTTTTAACACAAACGTGGCCAAGGGCAGTTTTGTTTCCGCCACCATCTGTTTCAACGAGGCAAACGGCGCTTCCAGCACAAGCCCGTCCGGCATTCTGTTTTGCGTCAATCCCAAAGCGACCGCACATCCGAAAGAAAATCCGTGAACGATAATCGGAGAATAGCCTTCGTCTTTCAAAAAATCATATGCTTCAATCGCATCGGAAAACATATTTTCTTCGGTTGTTTTACCCGGCGTATTGCCAAATCCGCGATATTCGGGAATTAAAATCGTATATCCTTTATCCAAATACGCTTTTAAATAGGGCGCGAAAACCGCATTTTGAGACGCATTGCCGTGAAAATACAAAACAGCCGGTTTTTGCGGGTCGCCTTGAGCATACCATGTCATAATCCGCGTTCCGTCTTTCATTGTCAAAGGATGCTCCCGATACTGCGTCCATCCGATATCCGAGGGACTTTGATAATCTCTGTCCGGATAGAAAATAAAATAATCTTGGATCAAATACAGACCGGACAAATAAATCGTTAAAATGAAAATCAAAAATCCGATACCGTATTTTATTTTCTTTTTCGTTCGCCGCTTCATGGTTTTCCTCTTTTATTTATCTTGTATCATAAATACCCTTTTAAAGTCAATTCCGGAGCAATCAACATATTTTTTTCATGGTCTTTTTCATGTTCCGACGAATTTATGAAATCATTTTCATTTTTTACAACCTATGATTTATTGATTTTAAAAATAATCTCTGTAAAGTGTAATATATTTTTAGACGAAAGAAAAGGAGGAACTGAAAAATGAACAAACAACTCATTGAAAAGGAACAAAAGATTAATCAATTAACGGAGGATTTCATCAAGCTTATTCAAACATATTACCCGGATCAAAAGTTAACTTGGCTTTCAATGGTAGACATTCATCTGGATATTTTAAAAAATTTGGAAAAGAAATATTCGACGAAACTATCTGCTTGAATTTTCAATTCTTTCGATGCTATGATTAATCTCCGAAAAGGGGTTAATCATGGCAAAAACAAAACAATTAAAAGAAAAAACAAGCAAATCCAAAATAGGCCGGGTTCTCTTTTGGATCGTATTAGGTGCCGCCGGCGTAGCGGGGTGGAGTTATTTTCATCAAACGGATTCCTCCGATCAAGTCACGCTTTACGGCAATGTGGACATCCGCCAGGTTAATCTGGCTTTTCGCGTGGACGGACGGTTGAAAAACATGTTGTTCGAAGAAGGAAATGTCATTCACGCCGGTGATTTGGTGGCTTGCTTGGATGATATTCCGATTCTGAATAAACTCAATCAGGCAAAGGCCCGGCTTGAACAAGCCAAAGTTCAAATGCATAATGCCGAACGGCGGTATAAACGCAACATCGAATTATGCAAAACGGACACCATTTCGCAACAGGAATGCGACAACATTTTAGCGGCGCGGGATGAAGCTGTTTCAAATGTCGCCTACATGGAATCGGTCGTCGCGGAAGCACAAACGGCTTATGACGACACCAAATTATACGCGCCCAGCAACGGCGTTATGTTGGTTCGCATTCAAGAACCGGGCTCAATGATCAGTGCCGGGTCTGCCGTTTACACGCTGTCTTTAAATGAAGAAATGTGGGCAAGAGCGTATATTCAGGAAACAGACTTGGGCAAATTCAAAATCGGAACACCCGTTGAAATCATAACCGATTCGACCGACAAAGTTTATCACGGACATGTCGGGTTTATTTCTCCTCAAGCCGAATTCACGCCGAAAAACATCGAAACGACAACGCTGCGGACGGACTTGGTTTATCGCACGCGCATTATCATTGACGATGCAGACGATTTTTTAAAACAAGGCATGCCCATCACAATCAAAGTCAAATAAATGTCGGATGTCGCGCAAATTTCAAATTTAACCAAAAAATTCGGGGATAATACAGCCCTCGATTCGATAACGGTTGCTTTGCCCAAAGGAAAAATCGTCGGATTAGCCGGGCCGGACGGCGCCGGGAAAACAACGTTTATTCGCTTATTACTGGGATTATTGGTGCCGACAGGCGGCAAAATCTCCGTTTTGGGAATGGATCCGGTTACGCAAACAGATGAGTTGCATAAACAAATCGGTTATATGCCGCAAAAATTCGGCCTTTATGAAGATTTAAGCGTGTTGGAAAACTTAAATTTATATGCTGATTTAAAACGACTGTCAAAACACGAAAAAAACGCAGCCTTCGAAATGCTGTTGAAATTCACGGGACTGGCGCCGTTTACCAAGCGTTTGGCCGGGCGCTTATCCGGCGGAATGAAACAAAAACTGGGGCTGGCATGCGCTTTGTTGGGAACGCCGCAATTTTTACTGTTGGATGAACCGGGCGTCGGTGTTGACCCGATCTCGCGGCGCGAATTAATGAAAATGGTGCGCGAATTAAGCAAAGACGGCATGAGCATCCTGTGGTCAACCTCTTATTTGGATGAAGCCGAAGGATTTGATGAAGTTCTGTTGTTTAACGAAGGGAAATTACTGTACAACGGCCTTCCCGGCCTTTTGACTCAAAAAGAAAAAGGACATGTATTTTTAGCCAAAAAGCCGCATACGGAACCGCGCACCCTGCTCCGCACATTGCTGAAAGAGCCCGTCATCGACGCCGTTATTCAGGGAGACGCCGTTCGGACGGTCATCAAAGACAAAAAAACGATTGAACAGAACAAACAGATTTTAAAGCCGACGACGCCCCGCTTTGAAGACGCGGTCATCGATATTTTAGGCGGCATCCCGTTGGGAGAATCGAATGTCGCGGGCAAAATTGAAGTGACAACCGATGATAAAGACGTCATTGTGGCCGATCATTTAACCAAAAAATACGGTTCTTTCACAGCCGCCAAAGACATCACGTTTAAGATTCAAAAAGGTGAAATTTTCGGGCTTTTGGGCCCCAACGGCGCCGGAAAATCAACGTCGTTCAAAATGATGTGCGGCTTATCCAAACCGACATCGGGACGGGCGTTCATTACCGGCATTGATATGCGTAAAGATCCGATAAAAGCTCGCTCCAAACTGGGCTATATGGCACAAAAGTTCTCGTTGTTCAGCCCGTTGAACGTCATGCAAAATTTAAAATTTTTCTCGGGCATTTACGGCTTGACCGGATCCGACCAACAAGAGCGTCTCCGCCAAATGATCGACACGTTTAACTTAAAGCCGTATCTGTCGGATTTAGCCGGCAATCTGCCGCTCGGTTATAAACAGCGGCTGGCACTGGCCTGTGCCATCATGCATAATCCGTCTATCTTATTTTTGGACGAACCGACCAGCGGCGTTGATCCGCTGACCCGGCGCGAGTTTTGGAAACATATTAATGCCATGGTGGAAAAAGGCGTCACGGTCATGGTCACGACTCACTTCATGGACGAAGCCGAGTATTGCGACCGGATTGCCTTAATTTACAAAGGTCAAGCTATTCAAACGGGTTCTCCCATGCAAATCAAAAAACAAGGCGAGACAATGGAAGATGCTTTCGTCCGCACGATTTTGGAATATGATAAAGGAGACGAGCTATGAAAATCATGCTGTCTCTTGTCAAAAAAGAAACGTTGCAGATTATGCGCGATCCCAGCAGTATTTTAATCGCTTTTATTTTGCCGTTTATTTTAATTTTGATTTTTGCGACTGCTATCAGCTTGGATAACAATAACATTAAAACCGGTCTGCTGATTGAAGGGTATACCGGAGAGATGAATGATTTAATCGCCAGCTTTGAAAATACGTCCTACTTGGATGTGACGCGCTTTGCCAGCCGAGCCGAAATGGTTAACGCCATGATGCATGATCAAATCAAAGCCATGGTTATCTTTCCGAATAACTTTTCCAAAGTTCTGCGCGGCAGTGATGAAATT
>CALXTZ010000039.1 GCA_944391545.1 uncultured Alphaproteobacteria bacterium | reverse complement strand
TTATTTATACGTAATCCATAATAAACGGTGCACAAAGAGGCCCACCAAAGGGCGTATTGAAAAAGACGGTGAGTGGGGGGGGGAGAAAAAAGCCCTTCTTTCCAGAATGCATGGACTTTTTTATAAGGGAGATAAATCCATGTAAGTGGCAACACAATACCACATGCACCTACTATGGCATACATTTTGATTTCTGTCAATATTTTTATAAAATTTTTTTTAAGATCTTTTTTTAACCTGTAAAGCTTCGGACCCGGAAACCACGTCAATCAGCTCTTCCGTAATAGCTTCTTGGCGCTTTTGCTGGAATTCCAAATTCATTTGTTCCAAGCTTTCATCGATATTTTTTTCTGCGTTTTGCATGTTAATCATGCGGGCATGATGTTCGGCTGCCAAAGACATGGTAATCGCGCCGGACAGAACAATCATCAAATATTCTTGGATCAGCTTGGAAACAAGAACTTGCGGTTTCAACGTAATCAATGGCACATTATTGGTCGGCCAGGGTTCATTTTTTAAGTTTTTGTATTGTTGAAGCGCAAAGGGCAGTAAAGTGATTTGTTCGATTTCGGTCGGTTGATTGGCGAGTCGTTTATGGTAAAACAACAAAACGCGAGTCGCTTTTGTTTTTTCCATTGCTTCTTCCATACGCACAATAACCGTGGAAGCAATGCTGTTGATGGCTTTAATCGAATTGGAAACGGCGTATTTGGCGAATAAGTCGTATTGCTGTTGTTCGGCCAAAGCTGCGACGCGTTTACCGACGGTGATGAAAACGGCGTCTTTCGGAGAAATGCCTTTTTCTTTTAAAGAAAGGGCGGCTGTTTGCATGATTTCTTTGTTAAAGCGGCCGACCAATCCGTTGTCCGAACCGATGACAATCGCGATGGTTTTAGGCGTTTTCGGCGCCTGTTCATGTGCCGGAATAAACACGGCATTGGTTTTAATCAAGGCATGGAACGCATTGCGAATCGTATGTGTGTATTCGATTAAAGATTTCTGCGCTTGTTCGTATTGCAAAATACTGACAGAGGACAAAGATTTCATTGTGCTGACGATGTTGCGCAAATCCTCGGTTGTTTTGATGCGTTTCGAAAGCGATTCCATTGACATGTTAAATAACCTTTTCCCGTTTGAGCGCTCGTTCAAAAGCCGTCAACATTTTTTGCTTTGTTTTATCATCCAATTTTTGGCGATCCAAAATAGCTTTGGCAATATCTTTGAAATCCGTATTCATCAAAGAAGCAATGATTTCTTGGGCTTTTTTATTTTTTTCGGTATCCAAGCCGTCCAACAACCCTTCATTGGTAGTCATTAAAATCGCAATTTGATCCGTCACTTGCATCGGTTGGAACTGACGTTGCTCCATGACCATGCGAATAGCCCGACCGCGATTTAACCGTTCTTCGGTTTCTTTGTCCATTTGAGTCCCGAATTTGGCAAAAGATTCCAATTCTTCGAATTGAGAATAAAACAATTTCAACGGTCCCACCAAAGATCGGTACGCCGGCAGTTGGGCATCTCCGCCCACCCGCGACACGGATCGTCCGGTATCAATCGCCGGCATGGTGCCTTTTTGGAACAAAGACGCCGATAAATAAATTTGTCCGTCCGTGATGGAAATGATGTTTGTCGGAATATAGGCCGAGATATTGCCGGCTTCCGTTGACACAATCGGTAAAGCCGTCAACGATCCGCCGCCCAACTTTTTAATCAAATGCGTAGATCGTTCCAATAACCGCGAATGAATGTAGAAAATGTCACCGGGATAAGCTTCTCGTCCGGGGGGTCGGCGCAAGAGCAGGGACATTTGCCGATAAGCCCGCGCATGATTGGTTAAGTCATCATAAACAATCAAAACATCCTTGCCTTGTTCCATGAAAAATTCGCCGATGGTCGTGGCCGCATAAGGCGCAATGTATTGCATGCCGGCTTGGTCTTCTCCCGAAGCGACAACGACAATGCAATTTTGTAAAACATCGTATTTTTTTAAGTCCGCAATGACCCGAGCCACAGCCGCAGCCTGCTGTCCGATAGCACAATAAATGGAAATCACGCCCGTGTTTTTTTGGTTAATGATGGTGTCAAGTGCAATCGCCGTTTTCCCGGTTTGTCGGTCGCCCAGTATTAATTCCCGCTGACCACGCCCGATCGGCGTAAACGAATCAATGGCTTTTAATCCGGTTTGAAGCGGTTGATCAACCGGCGCTCGATCCATAATCGCATAAGCCTCGCGTTCAATGGGACGGCGTTCTTTAGCCGCTACGGCACCTTTGCCGTCCAACGGTTTGCCGACCGGGTCAATCACACGACCCAAAAGTTGATTGCTGACCGGAATATCCAAAATTCGATTGGTTCGAACGGCTTTGTCGCCGGCCTTTAAATGATCGGGATTGTCTAAAAAGACGACGCCGACGGCATCATCGGACAAGGTTTGAACCATCCCCGAAACATTGCCCGGAAACAACAGCATTTCGTCCATTTTGACATTGGAAAGCCCCGTCAGAACGGCCGTGCCGGCAGAAATAGATTGAATTTCGCTGACTTCCTGACTTTTCAAAGCCGCTTTGGTTTTTTTGGTGCTTTCTTCAATGGCATTCATTGCTTTTTCAGAGGCTTTTTTTAACATCTCTTCATCCTTTATTCTTGCTGAATCAGACCCGTCATCGCCGTATCTAAATTCGTTTCAAACTGTTCCAGATATTGACGCATGTTCCATGACATAATTTGTTCTCCGGCCTGTAATTCGATGCCCGATAAAAGAGCCGACTCTTCTTTGAACGTAAACCGAACATCCGATGATATATCCAAGACATCCGTTAAAAAGGCAGCCATTTCTTTTTTCTGTTCCGGCGTCATTTTGACGGCACTGATAAAAGCGACGCGCCCGGCTTGCCGAATATGATCCGCAAAAGCCTTTTTTTCTTTGGCCGGCAAAGCCGTCAATTTTCGTTTAAACTGGTCTTCGATTAACGCGTGCAAAGAAACACCCGCCATTTGTTTGACGGATTGGTCTGCAAAGAATTTAAATTGTTCTAAAATTAAATTTCGCAGGTTGTTGTCAAAGGCCTTTTTTTCGTTCATCAGCTCTTCTTGCCAACGTTTACGCGATTTCGTGACTTCTTCTTTGGCTTCGCTTAACAACACTTCTTTAATATGATCCGATTCTTTTCTGGCTTCTTCGAACATTTTTTGGCGATCCGCTTCAAACGTGTCGATTTTTTGTTCATAAAGTTGTTGTTGCTGAATGGCTTTATCTGCCTGTTCGCGCGCCGTGTTCAATCGTTCGGCGATTTTAGCCTGCCGCGCATCAACAGCCCTTAAAATCGGCGTATATAAGAACCGCTTCAACAGCCAGATTAAAATCACCAGATTAATAATCTGCGCCACAAGCGTAAACGTGTCAATTCCCATGACAACTCCTTAACTTATTTTGTTGCCGCTTCGACAGCGTAATCCCAAAACGGATTGGCATAAAATGTTAAAAACGAAATCAGCAAAGAATACAAAGCCGTTGTTTCCACCATTGCCATCGTCACAAACAAAGTGCTTCTGATTCGGCTGGCTTCGTCAGGTTGTTGAGCCATCGCCTGCAAAGCTGCCGCTGCTGCATTTCCTTCGCCGACCGCAGAACCTAAAGAGCCGATCCCCATGCACAAACCTGCGGCTAACACAGAAAAAGCACCGATTAAACTGATTGCATCCATTTTTTATCTCCTTTTTTAATAAGTTGGACTTTCTTCTTCCACATAGGGCGTTGTCGGCCCGACGTTGGACATATAAACAATTGCCAGCAATGCAAAGATATAGGCTTGGATTGAACCGGTCAGCAAGCCCAATACCTGCATCGAAAGCGGTAATAATAACGGAACGAATGATGTTAAGATGCTGGCAAACATCACGCCGCTTAACATATTGCCGTACAAACGAAGCGCCATCGAAAAGGTTGAGGCAAATTCGCTGAATAGATTCATCGGCAACATAATCGGGGAGGGATCTATGAACTTTTTTAAATACCCCAAGATGCCTGCGTTTTGAACGGCATGGTAGGGAATGGCGCAAAAGACAACCAAAGCAAAAGCAATCGTCGTGCTTAAGGAGGCTGTCGGCGGTTGAAACCATGGAAAAATCGTTAAAAAGTTGCTGACCAGGATAAACATAAACAACCCGATGCCCAACCCTAGATATTTGGCCGGATTGTCGTTGCTGGTATCCTTGATTTCTTTGCGCAACCACACCACAACCATTTCCATCAATGTTTGCCATCTGGATGTTTGAATATCATCGCTTAAAAACCGAGTTGCCAAAAACGAAAAAACCATTAAAACCGCCATGACAATCCAACTTGAAAAAATCGTGACGTTAATCGGCAGGTCAAACAGGTGAAAAACAATCATTGTATCATAATTTTCAAACATGTTTTTTCTCCCGCAGCATTTTTTTGACCTTTTTGGTGGCAATAACGCGTATAACCATAAAGCCGATAAAGAAAATGATAATTTTGACGATGTTTTTATCGGGATACGCAACCCACATCAAGGCGATAAAAAAGACGATAAATCGAACCAAAGCTGTCGAAAACAAATAAAGCTTCATTTTTTCCATTTGAGTGACGCGTACAACGGTTTTCCATTGAGAATAAGCAAATATCGCACCGACAATCATGCCGAATAAAAACAAACCGACGCCGGTCCAAGGCGATATTTGCGAAAGCATATAAGAAAGGGCATTCGTTTGCGTCATTTATCGATTTTCATCCTTTCCTGTTCTTTGCGATAGGCTTCGTCGACTTTTTGAATGCCTTCTTTTTTAATCCAGACATACGCGTAATAAAGCCCGATAACAAAGCCGATCAGCATTAAGTTTAACCGCCAGGAAATCGGGTCTATCGAATATTTTTCATCCAGCCAGCCGCCGATGAGAATCGCCAGCAAAATGGGAGAAATGATAATCCCGCCCAAAATACCGATAATGCCGACGTTGACATATAAAGACCGATAATCTCGGTTTTCCAGCTGGCGTGCTTTGTGAATGAGCTGTAATTCGATTTTTTTATCATCCGTCGGGTCAAATTGTTTATCCATTTTATCCGTCCTGTCCGTTTAATTGCATAATTCCGCGGGTGAGGCCGGCTTCCAATCGAGCCATCGCCGTGTTCACTTCTTTGCGTTCTTCTTCATCTTGTTTAAACTCTGTTTGAATGGCGTTTGTCAGCGTCGCAAGGCTGTCGTTCAAAATGGCTTTTTGAACCGACATGGAAACGGTGTCGCCTTGTTTGACCAAAATCCCATGGTTGCAGGCCATGTAATGTGTCTTGTCGTCTGTCGTTTGGTATTTCACGATATTGGGCGGCATGGCTGTTACGAAATCGACATGTTTCGGCAAAAGCGTGTAGTAACCGTTTAACGCTTCAAAATCAATTTTTTGAATTTCTTTTTCCATGACGATGCCGATCGGTGAGTAAACTTTTAAAATCATGCATTCACCGCTTTCTTTTGTTTTTTCTTGCGATTTTCGATGGCTTCATCAATCGTGCCGATCATGAAAAAGTCGTTTTCGGACATATCATTAAATTCGCCGGACAGAATGCGTTCACATCCTGTAATCGTATCTTCCAGGTTGACAGAACGGCCTTCCATTCCGGTGAATTGTTGAGTCGTAAAGAAAGGCTGTGTTAAAAAGCGTTCCAATTTTCGAGCCGTTAATACCGTTTGTTGGTCATGTTCCGGCAATTCATCAAAGCCCAACATGGCAATAATGTCTTTTAATTCTTCGTATTCGGCTAAACAGCGGCGAACTTCGGTCGCAACCTTATAGTGCCGTTCTCCCACAATCAGCGGAGTCAGCATGTTGGAAGAAGATTGCAGGGGATCCACAGCCGGGTAAAGGCCTTGTGCCGCGCGCGTTCTGGACAACACAATGCTGGCAGATAAGTGCGCAAACGTATGAACCGCAGACGGATCCGTAAAATCATCGGCCGGTACGTAAACGGCTTGAATGGATGTAATGGCGGCTTTATCCGTGCTTGAGATACGTTCTTCCAATTCGGCAATGTCCGTACCGAGCGACGGTTGATACCCGACGCGGGAAGGAATTTGACCCAACAGAACGGACACTTCCGATCCGGCTTGCACAAACCGGAAAATATTGTCAATTAACAAAAGCACGTCTTGTTTTTTCTGATCTCGGAAATATTCAGCCATGGTCAGCGCCGATAAAGCCACGCGAAACCGCACGCCGGGCGCTTCGTTCATTTGGCCGAAAACCATGACGGTCTTTTTCAAAACGCCGGCTTCCTGCATTTCCCGATACAATTGTTCCCCTTCTCGAGAACGTTCGCCGACGCCGCAAAACAAACTGACGCCTTCATAACGGCCGACCATGTTGTTAATCATTTCGGTAATTAAGACGGTCTTGCCGACGCCCGCTCCGCCGAACAGGCCCGCTTTGCCGCCACGCTCCATCGGTGCCAGTAAGTCAATAGCTTTAATGCCGGAAACGAAAATTTCGGAAGAAACCTGACGTTTATCCAACGGAATGGCCGGGGCGTGAATAGGATCTTCTTGTGTTGCTTTAACGGGGCCTTTACCGTCGATTGGTTGACCGAAAACATTAAACATCCGTCCCAACGTTGCCGGTCCGACGGGAACCCGGATTTGATGTCCGGTGTCGATAATATCCATGTGCCGAGCCAGTCCGCGCGTTGATCCTAAAGCCAAACCGCGGACGGTCTTTTCGTCCACATAACCTTGAACTTCGACGACCAAGTCTTGCTTTTCTCCCGTTCGCAATTCGCTGTAAATGGCAGGCAGGTCCTTATCAAACCGCGCATGAATAACACTGCCTTGAATGGATGTAATTTTCCCGATATTTGTTTTTGCCATGTGTCCCCTCTTGATTATCTTTCTTTTATAAAGTGACTTTGCTGGTCCGTCAAGGGGAAAGTGTGCGCTTTATTTTAATTTGTTGCGGGTGATGCTTTCTTCCAAATCTTGCAGTCTCAAGGTTTTAACCGCGTCCTGTTTCAACAGAGGCAGTGCTTTTTTGATTTTTGCCAAAGCATCCGGATATTGGCCGACGATGTAATCGTATTCGGCCATGGCATAAAGAGATTCTCCTTTTTTACCTTGCATGCCGTAGCCGCGCCCTAAAAACGACCACGCATCGGGCAAATACGCATCACGCGCGACGATGTATTCCAAATGGTCAACAGCTTCATCAGGGCGATTGTCTTCCAGTAAGGCATGTGCCAAAGACAAACGAATTAACGGCGCTTCGGGCATACGTTCAACAGCTTTTTGGTAAGCCTCAATAGCGGCTTTGACTTGGCCGGTTTCAAACAAGATTTGACCTTTCAGCTCCCAAAAATAGGGATTGTTCGGCTCTTTTTCAATAAGCGTGTCCGTTGTCTTTAATGCTTCTTGAATGCGGGTGCTTTTAAAATAAGCAATCGCTTTTGCATACAAAGACGCTTTATCGTTTCCTTTATAGGTTTGTAATGTTTGCTGCGGTTCGTTGAGAAAGGCAAATAATTTGGCTTTAATTAAATGAAATTCTTCATCATCCGTCAAAGGGATGTCCGTTTGGGCAGCGTTTTGCAAAAATTGAATTCGATCTTGGGTTAATGGATGCGTTTGTGTATAAGCGTAACGCGGATCAATAATCAGTCGTTCATTGGCCTGAATTTTGCGCATAACAGATAATAGTCCAGCCGGAGAATACCCGATTTTTTGAATGAGACGAATGCCGGTGCTGTCGGCTGCATTTTCTTCGGAAATGCGATAGGAGCTGAAAAAATTCTGTGCTGTTCCCATGCCGCCGGCCATGATGGCCACGCCGACGTCTCCGCGTCCCGAAGCAACGGCGGCTATTCCTCCCAGAATTGTCGTGACGAGTGCTGTTCGTTGGGCCTTTTGCATGTTGTCATAAAGGCGAACGGCGTGCCCGCCGACAATATGCCCGGTTTCGTGCGCCAGAACACCGAAAAATTCATCGCTGTTATCAACATTTGTGATTAATCCCGTATGAATGAAAACGGTTGAGCCGCCGGCACCACAAGCGTTTAATGTATCATCTTGAATAAAAACGACATCAGCGGCATTTTGGTTTAAACCGGCCGCTTTGAACAGTCTTTTGACATTTTTAATCGTGTACTGTTCCATTTCGGTGTCACGAATAATCGATAAGGGCTTGCATTGCACACGAGAATATGGCATAAATAAGCATATCATCATCAAGACATAAAAAAGGATTTTTCGAATGAACATGTGCCGTTTCCTTTGTTTTAAGCGTTATTTTAAGGGCTTTGCGCCGATGCGTCAATTTTTAATTTTACTTTTTCTGGCGGCTTGCGCCGGAACAACGTCTTTTTCGGATAAAAATTTAAAGGGTTTTGTCGGTGCGCCGGATGAATCTACCCGGCAGGTCGGTCAAAACATTTTACTAAAAGGCGGTAATGCAGCGGATGCAATGGCAGCGATGATTTTAAACGAAACGGTTGTGATGCCCTCCCGCGCCAGCCTTTCGGGCGGCGGCGTCTGTCAAATCTATGATGACAAATCCGGAAAAGTAAAAACGCTTGATTTTTTGCCGGTTCAGGTGCCGCAGACAAAAGCAGGACTGCCGGCTTTGCCGCGCGGTGTTTTTGCTTTACAGAGCCAGTACGGGATCAGCCGTTGGTCGGAAGTGATGAAACCGGCGATTATCCATGCACAAAAAGGTGTTCTTGTGTCGGCTGAATTGGCAAAAGATATTGAAAAAGCCGAAAAATTGCCGGCGTCTTGGAAAGCTTTGAAAAAAGGAGACGTTTTGCAACAACCGCGTTTGGCACAAACGTTGTCGTTGATGAGTCAGTCCGGAACCGGTGTTTTTTATAAAGGCGTGTGGGCTGATAAAATGGCAGCGGCGGCCTTTAATCTCGGTTATCCGTACGGGGCGGAAAGCTTGAAAACAATTCGGCCGCAGTGGACGGATTCAACCACTGTGTCGACCGGAAAAGGCAAGGCTTTTTTCCCAAATACATCGGCTTTGTCGGATAAAGGTAGCCTTGTTTGGAAACAAATAACGAGTCATCATGATTTAATCCAGGTTTCCAAAGGTAAAGAAACGTTGCGCCGGATGGAAAATCAATCAACGGAAAATACGTTTGAAGGCATCGGCCTGATGGCGACGGATAAAAACGGACTGACGATTGCCTGTGCGGTCGGAATGGGCGGCCTGTTCGGAGAGGGGATGTATTTGAAAGATCAAGGGTTCTTCCTGTCAAACGGATTGTCATATGATCATCCGGAAGACATCGCTGTTGTCATTCAAACGAATCCGGATGAAACGGATGTTTCTTTGGTTTTGGCCGGTGCGGGACAAAAGGCTGTGGTGGATGGGCTGCGGTTCATGGAAAGCGCCGTGTTTGGAGAAAAGAGCATGGCTTCGGCAGTCAAAGAAGTGCAATCGGAGGCGGTCACATCGCGAACCGTTTTGGATGACATGCCGATTTTTGTCTGTCGAAACGGGTATCCGAATCAAGTTGCCGGATGCCGGGCAAATGCGGTTGTTCAGCCGGTCTATGATCAAAAAGCTGCGGGAAATTGATTGACTTCTTTTTTCTTTTCCTTTAAAACAAAGAAAAAGGACGAAAAATGAAGATGAAAAATTTAACGGAACAACGGGAAATAATGGCCGGTATCCTGCTGGTTGCCGGATTGATTTTGTTGTTGTTCGTCGTTCATACGCGGCAAGTCGATTCTTCATCGGATACGCATTTTCATTTGTATGCGACGTTTAATAAGGCTGACGGCATTACGAAAGGATCGGCCGTGCGGTTGGCCGGCATTCCGGTCGGTAAGGTGACGCAGACGGAATTGGATCCTTATTATCGCGTGAAAATGACATTGTCTTTCCCGAAAAATTTAAATTTATCGACGGATACGGGTGCTGTTATTGAAACGGACGGACTTGTCGGAAATAAGTATATTGAATTAACGCCGGGCGGGGATGAAGAACTGTTGGAAAATGAGGACAGCATCGTCTATACGCAGGATGCTTTGTTGTTGGATGAGCTGTTGAACCGCTTTTTAGAGATGATGCGGGCTAAAAAAGGGCTTGTAACGGAAGGGAACGAAGGAGAAATTTCATGAAAAGAAATCCGGTTGAGGCCATTTTAGGCTTTTTGGTTTTAATCTTTGCGGTGTTGTTTTTGTTTTTTGCCTCCTCGCGGGTAGATGTTCAAAAAATTGCCGGCTATCCGGTGTTTGCTCGGTTTCAAAAAGTCGGCGGGCTTGAAATGGGGGCAGACGTACGCATTAACGGTATTAAAGTCGGTTCCGTGACCAAAATTGAACTCAATCCCGAAACATTTATGGCGCTGGTCGAAATGAATATTAAAGAAGATATCAAATTGCCGGCGGATACAACGGCTGTTGTTGCGGATGCGGGCTTGATGGGAGATAAATATATTCGATTGGAACCGGGCAAGAGCGCTGAAAAAATTATGCGCGGGGCGTTTCTTCAAAAGACCAAAGATTATAAATCGTTGGAAGACAGCGTCAGCGAATTTATTTTCCTGTCCACCAAAGATGATAAGCAGGAGCCGTAATGAAACGCATTTTCTTCACGGTTTTGTTCTTATTGTCAACACCTGCTTTTGCGACAGACATTCCGATGGAAGTAGCCGTTTTGCGCGGTTTGGATAAGGTGACAGGGCGAACCAGTACGTTTTCAGTTCCTGTTGGTGAAGTGCTTCAATTCGGTCGGACATATGTTGTTCCCGAATCCTGTTTTACACGTCCGCCGGAAGAGTCTCCCGAAAATGCGGCTTATCTGTATGTGTATGAAAAAAGCGCGCGTGGTGAAAATATCGAATTGTTCAAAGGGTGGATGTTTTCATCCAATCCGGCTTTGTCATCGATGGAACATCCCGTTTATGACATTTGGGTCATCGGATGTGTGAAAGCCGAAGAAACGCCGAATCCGGCAGCTGAAACAGTTCCGGTATCGCCGGCTGAACCGTTAACGGAAGATCAAATTAATGCCATCGCCGATGAAGAAACACAAGCGGATGAAACGCCTGTGTCACCGCCCCTGACAACAACGCCGCAGCCCGTTGAACCGACGCCAGCTGTGTTATCTGAAGCCCCTTAATCGCGTGCTTTTTCAAGCAAACAGGCATCTCCGTAAGAAAAGAACCGATAATGGGTATCGATGGCGTGTTGATACGCTTTTTTCATGCAATCAATGCCACAAAAAGCGCACACCAACATGAATAATGTCGAACTCGGCAGATGGAAGTTGGTGAATAGCGCGTCAGCATATTTAAATTGGTATCCCGGTGTCATAAAAATAGAAGTTTCTGCACAAAAATTATGTAAAACACCTGCATCATCCGCCGCACTTTCCAAAAGACGCAAAGCCGTTGTTCCGACCGGAATGATGCGCCGACCTTCTTTTTTCGCTTGATTTAACGCATCTGCCGTTTCTTTTGTAATGATACCGAATTCGGCGTGCATGACATGATCTTTGGTGTCTTGAACTTTAACCGGTAAAAACGTTCCGCCGCCGACGTGCAACGTGACAAAGTGCATGGCAATGCCTCGATCGCGCAAGGCTTGGAGCAAGTTTTGCGTAAAGTGTAACCCGGCGGTCGGTGCGGCAACGGCTCCCTCATGTTTGGCAAAAATTGTCTGATAATCGGATTTGTCCGATTCTTTGCCCTCTTTGGTGCGTTTGATATAAGGCGGCAACGGCATAATCCCGTGCAGATGCAATTGAGCAAACAAATCGGCGCCACTGACATTGAATTGTAAAACAACGGTTCCGTCTTCCCGTTTTTCCGATACAAGTGCTTTGAAATCATCCGAAAACACGATTTCCTGACCGGGTTTTAACCGCCGCGCATTTTTAATTAAACAGCTCCATGTGTTCAAGTTGATTTGTTTCAATAAAGTGGCTTCAATTTGCGCGT
>CALXTZ010000038.1 GCA_944391545.1 uncultured Alphaproteobacteria bacterium | reverse complement strand
CCGAAGAATTTCGGGCAGGCCTGTTGAAAAAAAACAGCACCCTTTCGGAATGGGTTCATTTATCGCAAGGGAGAATTGTCTCTTCGTTACCCGCATTTTCCGCCGGGCGGCCCGTTGGGAAAGGCGGCTCCCTTTGGAATAAGACGAAACAGGGGTGCAGCCCGGTGTCTGGGGATGTGCCTCGGTGGGGAAATGTCGCTAGGACAGGGGACGGTCAGGCATGTAGAACAGGACGCCTGGAATTCTTTGCAGCGTGGGTAGCTCGGATGGGGAAAAGGAAAACGCTTGCCCGAATTTCTTCGGGCGGCGGGCAAGCGTTTGAGGGAAACAGAAAACGGAACAGAATGGGGATGCAAAAGTTTGTTTCAGAAGACGGAAGTGTCGGGGAAAAAGAGGCGTTCATCGGGGATTGGGCGTGGAATGGGAAGTGGGAGCGGTGAAGAAAGACGGAAAGGGAAAAGGGGCCGCCGCCCGCCGTATTTCCCGGCGGCCCCTTTAATAATGCCATATTATCTCCCCGTGTGCGCCGTATTTTTAAGGGCATTCGTCGGGAAAAAGATAAAATGAAAAACCGCTCCGCTCCATTCACACGGATAATACAACAAAAAGGCCTGCCCGTGCACCCAACCCCATTCGGGCAAGCCTTTGAAAGGACTGCGCATAAAGCAGGCGTTAAACAAGACGCAAACCTCCCCCTTCAAAAGGGTTTACTGCCTGTTCGGCATGCTCTATTCCTATTCAAAAAACAGGGTATTGTCCCGATTTCTTTGTCTTATTTTTGACGAACCAAAGCGTCGTGAATAATTTTTTGTTCAACAGCGACGTTGTGATGGCTGGTAATTGTTTGCGCTAATTCTTCACGGACGACATCATGGTACCGATCCGAACAGCCGATAGCATAAGCAAACATTTGACGATATTTCCAGTGTCTTATCATAAACAAAGCCGCCAAATGCACGTCAATATCAGAGGCTTGATTGATTTTCTCCGATGAAGCCGTTTCACTGACAATCTGTTTCATTGTTTGAAGCGTTTGTTCAAAAACGGGATCGCTTTCACGTTGAACGACGGCCGGCATCGTATCCGGTATTTGTTTTTCCATCGCAAACATCCATTTGCGCGCCAAAAATTGGTGAATAACCTTTGGATTGTACGCTTGGTCGAATGCGTCTGTATCCACGACATGAATTTGATTAAACGAACTCATTGAAAACCTCCTGTTTGACCTAAATCTGTTTGAGGGTACCTCGTTTGATTTATTTTGTCAACTCTTTTATTTAAAGCAGCGTTTCATTTTGCATGTGCGCCACAGCTTCCTTAATCAAAGGAATAGTAATGCGTCGTTTTTTCGACAAAGCATATGTATCGACGGCCACCACGATTTGATGCACAGCCTGATAAGACCGATCCAAATGCGTCATTAAATAAGTAATCACATCGCTGTCAACGTCGACTTGTCGATCCGTAAAAGCTTTGCATAACAAAGCCATCATCACCATATCATCCGGCGCGTGAATCGGAATGACCGGGACGGTGCTCATGCGCGTTTTCAAGTCCGGCAGCTTAAAAGGCGGCACTGCCCGCGCTGTCAGCAAAATCTGTTTACGGCTTTCTTTGGCATAATTAAACAAGTGAAACAAGACCTGTTCATCTCGGCACTCGTCAATATCTTCAATCACGGCGCGTTGCGGCAACAACAAAATGTCGGCTTCTTTAAAGTCTTTGGCTTTCAACACCGTTTTGGCAAAAATATGCGCCATGTGCGTTTTGCCGCATCCTTCCGGGCCGGTCACCAATACCATCGCAAAAGGCCAGGTCGGTTTTTGTATCCATGAAAAAGCTTCTTCATTGCACGCGGAAACGAAAAAATCATCGACTGTTTTCGGAACGGCGTACGGCAAATGAAACGGCAATTGCACGGTCATTTGGAACCTTTGTAAAATGCGCTTTCTTTGTAAGCTTTAATCGTCGTGCGCAAAATGACGCCTAAAACAGCCGTCACCGGCACGGCCAACAACACACCCATAAAGCCGAACAAATAGCCGCCGGCAAACAACGCAAAAATCACCCAAGCCGGATGAAGACCGACTTTGTCACCGACCAACTTCGGCGTTAAAACATATCCTTCGATAAATTGGCCGATGCCGAATACAAACAAAATGCCGATGAAAACGCCCCAGCCGGCCGATTGCGTAAAGGCCAACAGCAAACTGATGAAAAAACCGCTCAACGATCCGACATACGGAATAAACGATAAAATGCCGGAAATAAAACCGACGACAAAGCCTAAATCCAGCCCGATGATCGTTAACCCGATGCCGTAAAACAAAGCCAGGAATAAACACACCATCGCTTGTCCGCGCACGAAGGCCGATAAAGTGGTGTCAATTTCCTGCATTTGTTCTTGGAAAAAGGGCAGCTTCTTTTGCGGAATCAGCCCGCGGATTTTATCAACAATGACCGGCCAGTCATTGAGCAAATAAAACGTGATGACCGGCGTGATAATGATGAATGTTACGATATTGAACAAGACCATGCCTTGGCTGAACAAGTCCAACAACATGCCGCCGATTTTGTTAAAGAAAGAAATCGATTGGTTGGACATGGTTTCTTTAACGGTCGCAATTTGTTCGGCCGACGCATAGTTTTTAACTGCATCAAACAGCGGTTGCAATTTATCCCACAGCGCCCCCACATAAGTCGGAATTTTTTGAATAAAGCCGATAACTTGAGATTCCAAAACCGGCATCACAATCAAAAAAGCCAACAAAATAGCCACAATCAATCCGGTAATCACCAACACAGATGCAACCGTCCGCGAACAGCCTTTGCTTTCCAATTTAACAACCAACGGATTTAAAATATAGGCCAAAATAAAGCTTAACACAAACGGCAGCAAAATACCGCTTAATGCCCACGTCAGCAGGGCAAAGACAAGAAAAAGCGTTATCCAAAAAGCATAAATTTTTTTGTTCATGGTGTTTCTCCGTTCATTGAAGCAGGCGATGAGAATAATTCGGCGCTTTCCGGTTGCGTAATCGAAGGAATGACTTGATACGAATCCATGCGCATGACCGGAATAGTAACCGGTTCGGTCGGCTGAACGTTCGGTATATCATCCCAAACGACATCGGCTTCGCCGGCGCCTTGCGCCGGTGTCGGATCCGGCAGGTTTTCGGTTTCAAGCGCGCGCGACGTATTCGGCAGGCGGAAAGCATTCATTTCTTCAGCCGGCACGTCTTTTAAATCACGCAGTTGCCATAAATCACCCGAAGCCGGTGATAAAAAGAGGCCTTCCCGTTGAACGGTTTTTAAAAACGGCCCTAAATCACCGGCAAAAAAGATTTCGATTTGGGCTTGATCTTTGCGCACCGCTTTGACAACATATTGTTTGATCAGTTTTATCTGGTCCAAACGTTCCCGAATTTGAATCCATTCGGCCAGATTTTGAATCGGCACAATCGTCACCAAAGACGACGGATTGTCAAACCGAACCGCATTTTGTTCCCGCCACTTTTTTTCCAACATCGGAATGACCCGATGACCGGCGCGCTTTAAAACGGTTTTGAGCGGGGCATCCAGCGGTTCGAAAAAGCTGATGACACCGACATAAGACCGTTCATTTTGAAACGGCCGAATGGTGATTTTAACTTGATGCAAATCCTTGTTGACCGCTGCCTCGACCATCAGCGCGCTTAAGGCCTGATACCGACGATACAGCGGCGTCATGTCTAAATTCATTTCATCCGACAAAGAGTCTTCGGAAATAACTGCTCTGTCCGTTAAATCGCCGATCGGCACGACCAGCGGCACTAAATCACTGTTGAATACTTCGTTTTGCCAAACTTGCAACCAGGGATTGTCTTCCTGCCATAATTGTACATCCGATGACGCGTCCGGTCGATAAACCGGGAAAATCAAACTTTTATCCGCCGCCGACGTGATATACGGCACATGGTATTCTTGGAAAAAAGTCTGTATCGCTTCGGGATTGAATTGAACGCTGACATCGGCAATGTACCGCACAGAGGATGTTTTTTCATTGGCAACAGAGTAATCTTGAACCAAATTCAACATGTCTTCAGTCGTCAATACCGGCAGATCTTTCATATCCGACGGCAACGTTAAACGCTCCAACAATTGGTAAAATCCGCGTTCTTGCGCGCCTGTGATGGCTTTTTCTCGGGCGATGGTCGCATTTTCATCCGTTACGTCCACGGGAATGTCTCGGACCAAATACATATTGGCCGAAACCGGACACACCCATAAACAAAGTCCCAAGAAAAAACCGAAAGCTTTCATTTTACCCGACGATTTCGCTCCCGCTGAAGAAATAAGCAATCTCCGCCGCAGCCGTTTCCGGCGCATCAGATCCGTGAATGCTGTTTTTGGAAAGCGCGATGCCGAAATCTTTGCGAATCGTGCCGGGCAAAGCATTTTCCGGATTCGTCGCTCCCATGACTTCGCGGTTTTTGGCAATCGCATTTTCGCCTTCCAAAACCTGTACCACAACCGGGCCGGAACACATAAAATCCACTAAATCGTTATAAAACGGCTTGTCCGCGTGAACGGCATAAAAGTGTTTCGCCTGTGCCGGCGTCATGTGAATGCGTTTTTGTGCAATAATCCGTAAGCCGGCTTGTTCCAAACGCGCATTAATCGCGCCGGTCAGATTGCGGGCTGTAGCATCCGGTTTAATAATCGAAAAAGTTCTTTCAATCGCCATTTTATTCTCCTTTAAAGTTAATATTTTCTTTTTTTATACCTGTTTTTCGGTTGAAGTGCAATAAAAAAGGCGTTATAACAAAAACATTCAATCAAGGAGGTATAAATGGCATACGATTCTGATAATGTATTTGCAAAAATTCTACGCGGCGAAATTCCGTCCGATTTTATTTATGAAGACGCTTATGTGGTGGCTTTTTACGATATTCGCCCCAAAGCGCCGACACATGTGTTGGTCGTTCCGAAAAAAGCGTATACGGATTTGAATGATTTTATGCAAAAAGCAGATGCGGATGAAGTGTATCATGTGATGCAGGACGTAACAAAAGTCGCGGCACAGCTGGATGTCGTCAAAGCCGGATATCGTGTGGTCGTTAATGTGGGTGCGGGCGCAGGCCAGGAAGTACCTCATCTGCATTTTCATATTCTGTCGAATAAAGAAGCTTAAAACAAAGGCGCGTTTTTGTTGGAGAAAGAAAGGGGTTGTTTCGACAGCCCCTTTTTTTTAA
Organism: uncultured Alphaproteobacteria bacterium; assembly: GCA_944391545.1. Taxonomy (GTDB): domain Bacteria; phylum Pseudomonadota; class Alphaproteobacteria; order CAAHEQ01; family UBA3637; genus CALXXA01. The sequence goes on along the minus strand of CALXTZ010000038.1, from coordinate 6,975 downwards.
GAAGTTGGAGAGGACGATAGGAATCTGATACATACCCAAATTATCTGCACCTTTGTATTTTCACCCTTCCCTTTCGACGCGGGTTCATTTGTCGCAAGAGCGCTTATCTGTGTGCGATGCCATTTTCAGGCAAGATGGCGAAACTTTTTCCGGTTAACCCATCGCTTGCAAGCGTCGAATGCGATCTTCAATCGGCGGGTGCGTCGATGACAAATCCGATAAAGCCGCTATTTCATGTTTCTTCGCCGTCGGATCCGCTATACATGCTGTTGCCATTGTCGGTTGTTTATCCAACACTTCCACGCGGGCATCCGTTTGAATTTTCCGTAAAGCCCTTGCCAACGCCTGCGGATTGCGCGTTATCAAAGCCCCCGTCGCATCAGCAGCGTATTCTCGGGTTCTGGAAATCGCCATGTGAATCAACGGCGCAAAAATAAAATTAAAAATCAATAACGCGATGATGATGAAAAACAACAAAACCTGTAACCCGTTTTTATCATTTTTCGACGACCGAAACGCCCAATTCAACCGAATGAAATCCGCGGCAAAAGCAAAAATCCCCAGCCCCGTAATAATCAACATATTCAGCCGAATGTCCCGATTCCCGATATGCGCCATTTCATGCGCGATAACGCCTTCCAATTCGATCGGTTCCAATTTTTGAATGATTCCGGTTGTCAATGCAATTGTTGCTGATTTCGGGCTGTACCCGGTCGCAAACGCATTCAAGGACTCATCATCAATCACGTACACTTTAGGCATCGGTAGTCCGGCCGCAATAGCAACGTTCTCCACCAACCGATAAACCGTCGGATTGTCGGATTTTTCTAACGGTTCAGCGCCCGCAAACCCCAGCATCATCTTATCTCCCGTTGCCAAAGACACAATCATCCATAAACCGGCAACGACAAAAATCGGCACAATCGCATATGTTAAATAACCCATCGCCGCAAAAAACGTCGCATTGTCAGGCGTTATACTTGCTTCCAACGACGGAAACCAACGCAACAATAAATAAATCCCGTTTAATAAAAATTCTTTATCCTGAACCATCGCCACCGCCGCCAAACACGCGATGCCGATTAAAATCGTCAGAACAACCGGAAACAACAACGCCAACAAGATCGTTTTAATGTTATTTTGCCGGATGTGGTCGTAAACCGTAACGGCCGCCATCAGTGCCTCGCTTTAAAAAGAAACTTTCGGCGCTTGTTGCGCTTCTTTACGTTCCGCTTCGTCTAATTCAAAAAACGATTCTTTCTTAAATTGGAACAGATTCGCAATAATCGCGCTTGGGAATGTTTCAATCTTGGTATTCAACGCTAACACCGTCGTGTTGTAAAACCGCCGAGACGCTTGAATTTTATCTTCCGTATCCGTGATTTCTCGTTGTAATTCCAAAAAGTTAGTGCCGGCTTTTAAATCCGGATAATTTTCCGACAGCGCAAAAATGCTTTTCAACGAATCCGTCAACATATTTTCCGCCTTTGCTTTTTCTTCGCCATGACCGGCCGTGTTCATCGCAACATTCCGCGCCGCAATCACGTTTTCCAACGTTTGCGATTCGTGTTTCGCATATCCTTTGACCGTTTCAACCAAATTGGGAATCAAATCATACCGACGCTTGAGTTGCGTATCAATGTCGCTCCAGCCTTCTTTGACCCGCTGGCGCGCAACGGCCAAGCTATTGTACAAATAAATCAAATAAGCAACCACAACGATTACAAGAATAAGACTGACTGTCATAGGGGAACTCCTTTCTATGTTAATGATACGGATAGTATGTCGCAAAAATCTTAACAAGTCTTTACTTTTTCGCAAAAGAAGCGTATTTTTATTGCAGCTAAACGAAAGGAAGTAAAAATGCATCCATGGCATGGTGTCGACAAAGGCACAAATCCGCCGAAAATCGTGTCGGCAATTATCGAAGTTCCGAAAGGATCAAAAACCAAATACGAATTAGACAAAGAAAGCGGCTTGCTGCGCGTTGACCGCATTTTATACAGCGCTGTTCATTATCCGGCAAATTACGGTTTCATTCCGCGCACGTACTGCGACGATAACGACCCGTTGGATATTCTGGTGCTGGGTCAGGACGTGGTTGTTCCGATGTGCATTATGCGCGCGCGGCCGATCGGCGTCATGAAGATGATTGATCAGGGCCAGGAAGACGACAAAATCATCGCCATTCACGTGGATGACCCGGAATTTTCGCATTACACGGATATTGATCAATTGCCGGAACATTGCTTGAAAATGCTGCGCCGGTTCTTTGAAGACTACAAGGTATTGGAAAACAAAGAAGTCCGCATCGATCGGTTTTTGGGTGCGGCGGACGCTTTTGAAACCATCAGCAAAGCTTTTGATTTATATGAATCCAAAAAGAAAACCTTAACCGGATACAACGAATGCTGTCTTTGCACCAAATAAATTCTTTAACGGACATCCGGGACGCGGATTGCTTTTTCGTCGACGTGTACGGCGTGTTGTATGACGGCCGCGCTTATTATCCCCGGGCGCTGGACATCTGCCGGCGGCTGATGGAAAACGGCCGAGCGATTTATGTGCTGTCCAATGCGACAACCGTCTCGTCTCATTTTATTGAAAAGCACGCGCGGTTGGGCTTTATCAAAGGCGTCCATTACACGGACATCATCACGTCCGGCGATGTGTTTCAACAAAAATTAGAGAACGGTTTTTTAAATGAAATCGTCGGCCCGGACGGTAAATGGACGCTCATCGGGCGGCCGAACGAACGGCTCATGGCATCGGTGATGAACCGCTTTACGCCTGATATGGACAAAGCCGCCGTTGTTTACTTCGGGGCTTTACAGGAAAACGGGCGCACGTTTGCCTCTATCGATCCGTATTTGCCGCATACGCAAGAAGCCTTAAAACATCACCTGCCCGTTATCTGTGCCAACCCGGATTATTACGCGTTTGACGGCGATTTTAAACACGTGGTTCAAGGATCTTTGGCAAAATGGTACGAAGAACAAGGCGGTACCGTTTATTGGTTCGGCAAACCGTATCCGGACATTTATCGGTATGCGTTAAAAAAAGCCGGAATCGCTGCGACGCGAACCGTCATGGTCGGCGATACAATTCGCACCGATATTTTAGGCGGCATGCAGGCCGGGTTGCGGACTGTTTTGGTCACCGGCACCGGCATTACCGCAGATGCGTTGGCAACCGAACCGCTGGAACGGTTAATCGATCAGCAAGGCGCAATGCCTGATTATTTAATTGATAAAATGCAATAGAGGACAAAATGACTTTTACACTTCACCCCGCTTTAAAAGAAAAAGATTATGTCTGTGATTTGGGATTATGCCAAGTCTTATTTGAAGACAATCGCGATTATCCGTGGATTTTTTTAGTGCCTAAAAAAGAAAACGTAAAAAGCATGCTGGATTTGACTTTGGATGAACGCATGGAGTTAATGTGCGAAATGGAAGTTGCCGAAAAAGCAATGGCCAAGCTGTTCGGCCCGGATCAAACGAACATCGCGATGATCGGCAATATGACGCCGCAATTGCATGTTCACGTCATCTGCCGATACAAAAACGATCCGGCATGGCCCGGCACTGTCTGGGGGTTAAAGGCGAAACCCTATGACCCGGCCGTTAAACAGGAAATGATTTCAAAAATTCGCCAAGCCCTTACAGGAGAAATTTAATGTCAAAAGTTGCTGTTCTGATTCCGACGCGGTTAAAATCGACGCGTCTGCCCAATAAACCATTAGCTGTTATTAACGGGAAGCCCCTGATTCAACATGTCTATGAACACGCTGTTGCCGTGCATCCCGCTGAAGATGTATACATTGCTTCGGGAGATCAGGAAATCATCGACGTCGCAACGCAATTCGGTGCCAAATGTGTCTTAACGGATGCGTCTTTGCCGTCAGGAACAGACCGCATTTCTGCCGCTTTGGCCGATATTGACCCGGACGGCACCAAATACGACATTATTGTTAACTTTCAAGGCGACGGCATCAATGTCGATCCGAAACTGAATTTGGACTTAATCCGGATTATGGAAGAAACGGGCGCCGATATCGTCACGGTCGGCAAGAAAATCACAGACTCTGCCGAAATTCAAAATCCGGCGTATGTTAAAATTGCCATGGGCTTAAAGCCCGGCGAAGATACCGCACGCGCGCTTTATTTTTCGCGCAGCCCTCTGCCCTTTAACCGAGACATTGACGGCGTCGACGAAGCTTTTTGGCACATCGGTATTTATGTGTACAATGCGCGGTCGTTAAAACAGTTCGTTTCACTGCCGGTCGGGATTTTGGAAGCGCGGGAAAAGCTGGAACAATTGCGGGCTTTGGAAAACGGAATGACGATTTACGCGAAAATCGTTCCATCCGTCAAGCTGGTGGAAGAAGCGCCGGCCGACATCAACACGCCCGAAGAATTAGCACAGGCGCAACATTATTTCAAAATTTAACGCCTTTAAAAAACAAGCCCCGGTTCCGCGCCGGGGCTTTTGATTATTTCACCAATTGAATGCGTTTAACGTCAATTTCGGTGGGTTTGTAAAAGTGCGTATCGACTTCGCCTTGAATTTCCACTTTGTCATTCGGCGTCACATCCAATCCTTGCCACACATCATGGTCAATTTCAACACGAATCGTTCCCGTTTCATCTTTGAACATGTAATCTTCATCGCCCAAAGAACTTTCGATGTACCCTTGCAAAATTACATGTGTATCATCTTTCATTTCTTTTGCCTGAGCCACCGTTGCTTTTTCAACGCTTGTCGGTCCTTTAAAACCGGCCATGGCAACGCCGGAACAACCGATTAAAACGGCCAAAGCGACTGTTAATGTAAATTTGTTCATCTTCTACTCCTTTTTGTTGTTATGCTTATTGAGTATAAAAATGATTTTTCAAAAAGGCAAGAGGGCTTTAAAAGAATGACCATCGGTTTCATCATTTTGTCATAAAACCGACAGCTGACACACAATCGGCATAAAAAAAGCCCCCGAAAATCGGAGGCTTTGATTGATCATCCAACGGATTACCGTTTGGAGAATTGGTAAGAACGACGCGCTTTTGCTTTGCCGTATTTCTTCCGTTCGACAGCACGGCTGTCCCGCGTCAGGAAACCGCCTTTTTTCAAAGTGCTATGTAAATCCGGTTCAAACAAATCCATCGCCCGAGCAATCCCGTGACGCACAGCGCCTGCTTGACCGGACAATCCGCCGCCGCACACCGTGCAGACAACATCGAATTGACCTTCGCGCGCTGTTGCAACAAACGGTTGGTTGATGATCATTTGCAACACGGGCCGAGTGAAATAATCTTTCATCTCTTTTCCGTTAACCGTTACATTTCCTTTGCCCAATTTGACCCAAACGCGGGCAACCGCATCTTTCCGGCGGCCGGACGCATAAGAACGACCTTGTTTGTCTTTCTTCGGTTCCCGTTTAACAGGAGCTTGCTCCGCATTCAAAACTTCTAAATTTTCCATTATACGCTCCTTTTATTCTTCGGGTTCATCGCCGCAATATCCAAAACTTCCGGATTTTGAGCCGCATGCGGATGTTCCGCTCCGGCATAAACGCGCAAGTTCGTCATTTGCGCACGACCCAGTTTATTCCGAGAAATCATGCGTTCGACAGCTTTATACAAAACGCGTTCCGGATGTGTTTCCATCAACCGACCGGCAGAAACCGATTTAATTCCGCCGATGTATCCCGTATGCCGATGATACATTTTGTTTTGCAATTTATTGCCCGTTAATTGAACTTTTTCAGCATTAATGACAACGACGTAATCGCCGCAGTCCATGTGAGGTGTGTAGCTGGTTTTGTGTTTGCCGCGCAAGATTTTTGCAATCTGGCTGGCAACCCGGCCCAACACCAAATCCGTCGCGTCAATCAAATACCATTTTTTGGTAATTGTCGACGGCTTTGCACTTGTTGTTGTTTTCATTTGTACTTCCTTATCTTTTAAATGAGGAGAGCATCATATCACATTTTTCACCTTTGTCAATAGGTTTTTCAACTCTTTTGCGTGCGGTATTATTGTACCGCATTAAAAAGTATTGACAAATCGGCGTTTTTCTTTATGCTTTAAGCTGTGTCAGAAAGCCGGATAATCGCGAGAAGCTTTGCTTTTTGAGGAAAGTCCGGACTTCATAGGAACAAGGTGACGGCTAACGGCCGCCCGGGGCAACCCGAGGGACAGTGCCACAGAAAATAAACCGCCTGTTTTGAGAACAGGTAAGGATGAAACGGCGAGGTAAGAGCTCACCGCCCGACTCGTAAGAGGTCGGGGCACGGTAAACCCCACCTGAAGCAAGACCAAGAAAGCGGCATCGGTATATCCGAAAGGAATTGTTCCTATTCCGCCCAATAGGTAGGTCGCCAGAGCGGTTTGGTAACAAAACGCCTAGACGAATGATTATCCTCGACAAAATCCGGCTTACAGGCTTTCTGACACGTTTTGCCGCAGAACCTTTTCGAAACATCCAAAGAACGGTAGAAATCTCTAATACCAAGCCGATTTTTTTTATTGACATAGTTAAGGAAGGGTTTTATAGTGATTCCCAGTTCAGAGGGAAACGGAAAAATGCATTATACTCTCAATCAGTTAGTACTTACCCCCCCCCCCCCAGCCGCTCGATAAAGGGCTGTTTTCGGCCATTTTTTCAACAATTAATTCCATTTTAACGGTCTACTTTGGAAACGCTATTCTTTTTATACGGGGCAAGTTAAAACAGACACATTTATATCACCTTAACTTGTGAAAAATTCCTTATCAAGCATAGATTAACTGATAAAGGAAAGGATACGCCATGTTCAAATACATCACACACTTTTTAAAAATAAATACAAATAAACGCCAACAATTGGGCAAACAAAAAGGCCGGACGCTTTTGGAGATGCTGGGTGTTTTGGCGATCATTGGGGTTTTAAGTATTACGGCTTTGGTTGGATTTACGTATGCGATGAACAAGCATCGG
>CALXTZ010000037.1 GCA_944391545.1 uncultured Alphaproteobacteria bacterium | reverse complement strand
TGTCAAACGGTCGGAAATGATGTGGGAAAAGCGCGGCTGGCGTACGAATTGTGGCGGGAACGGCATGGTCAGGAAACTTTGTTTTCCGGGTTGATTTCCCATCAATTGTACGGAACCAGTTTTCAGGTAGAGCAAGTTCAATCCCTGACGCCGATGGACGCTTTTTTGATTCAAAAACTGGGCGTAAAAGGCGTTGTGTCTGAAACGGAACCGTCTTTTATGAAGCCGGCTGTCGCCGTTCGCATGCAACCCGGCTTTCAAAATGCCGTGAATTTAAAGCTTCTTATGCAACGGTGGCAAAAACAAAAAGTGGATGTGGAAACACAAACGATACGCTTGATTCAATTGACGGCGTATTTGGATGTTTTTCATCCGGATGTGCGCTATATGTATAAAAATCAGATTCTTGATGAACAAACGGCGGAAGGACCAATCAGCCCGCTTGTCGTTTTTTTGCATCATCAAACATCCGAAACCATTACCGGCGCGGATATTTTAATTGCGCTGGCGTTGTTGCAGGAAAATGCAACCAATTTAACAAGTGCGTTTGATATTTTAAAAACAGCCGGATTTGAGGCGCTGACGGAGCAATGGATGCTTGAAAGGATTTCATAAAAGTGAATCGGTTGATTGATTCTTTTTTAAGCGTTATCGTTGCGGAACGAGGTGCGACGCCTCGAACGGTTGCGGCGTACGGCCATGACTTGGAAGATTTGGATTGTTTTTTAACGGCGCGGCGGCGGAAGTTGGAAAAAGCGGATGACGCCGTTTTGGCCGATTACATGCACAGTGTCGTGCGGAGCGGGTTGTCTCCCAGAACACAGGCGCGGCGGTTATCCGCCATGCGTGAATTTTATCGTTTTTTGTATTCGGAAGGGATTCGGGATGATAATCCGACGGATTTATTGGATTCTCCCAAAATCGGAAAATCTTTGCCGAAATATTTAAGTGAAGAAGAAGTGGCGGCTTTGTTGGAGGCGGCGCGCGAAAAAGATGTTCGGCTGAAAACCATGTTGGAAATTTTGTATGCGTCGGGCATGCGCGTCAGTGAGTTGGTTTCTTTGCCGATGTCGGCTGTTTTACATGACAGTACGATGATTATGATTACCGGCAAAGGCAATAAACAGCGGATGGTGCCGCTCAATGACCCGGCGAAACGCGCAATTGATGCGTGGGTGACGGCAGGTCGGGATAAAACATTAAGACGCGGCCAAAAATCCAAATGGTTGTTTCCGAGCCGGCACGCCAAACAAGGCTACGTTACGCGGGATGCTTTTTTTAAGGCTTTGAAAAATTTAGCAGTTTCCATTGGAATTGATCCGGATCGGGTGTCGCCGCACGTGGTTCGGCATTCTTTTGCCAGTCATCTCATCGCGCATGATGCGGATTTGCGCAGCGTCCAAAAAATGCTGGGGCATTCAGACATTGCAACGACCGAAATTTATACGCATGTTTTGCCGGATCGATTAAAAAATTTAGTCGAAACAAAACATCCTCTGGCTCATTTGAATAAAATCTGATATAAGAGTCTCCATGAAAATAATAAACAAGTATATCGCAAGACAGCTTTTAATCGGATTTTTGTTGATTGCCCTCGGGATGACGGGCATTATTTGGCTGTCTCAATCGTTGAAAATGATCGACTGGATTGTGAACAAAGGGGTTTCCGTCGGCTTGTTTATTGAACTTACTTTTTTGGTTTTGCCGAATTTTGTCGCCGTTATTACACCGCTTGCCTTTTTCGTGGTTTTGCTGTTTACCTATAACCGGTTGTTGGCTGACCGGGAATTGGTCGTGATGAAAGCGGTCGGTATGACGCCGTGGCAATTGGCAAAACCGGCTTTTTATTTGGGAATCGGATTGGTTGCGGTCGGTTATTTTTTAACGTTGTGGTTGGTGCCGGATTCGGTGTCTCGTTTTAAAGAGCTGCAATTTAAAATCAGAAATGATTTGGCGCATGTCGTGATCCAAGAGGGTGAATTTAACAACCTGCCGAATAATGTGACGGCGTATGTTCGTGTTTTTAAACCGTCCGGAGAATTGCAGGGCATTTTTATTCACGATGCCCGTAATCCGGAGAAAAGGATTGTTTTGGTTGCTCAAAACGGCGTTTTTATCCCCGGTGACGACGGCGCGCGAATCGTGATGCACAACGGACGGCGTCAGGAATATAACCGCGAAAATGCGATTTTTTCTTCTTTAAGCTTTGATCATTACACGATGGTTTTGGAAGAGGAAAAGAAAAGCACCAAAACGCGGACGCAAAGCGAGGATGAACAATCTTTGATTCAATTGCTTCGAGTGACGGAATCAACGCCGCATTTAAGCAAGTCGGATTATCGCGAATACAAAGTCGAAGCGTTTAAACGATTGACTCAACCGTTGTATTCTTTCGTTTACCTGGTTATTGCGTTGATGCCGTTTTTGTTGGGATATTACAATCGGCGCGGTCAAAACGGACGGATTTATATGGCTGTCGGCAGTGTGATTCTGATTCAATCCTTGGCATTGGGATTTGAAAATTTATCCAATAAAAATTTGATTTATCTGCCGTTGATGGCGGCCAATATTTTGGTTCCGTTGTTCTTTGGTCTGTTGATTTTAAGACGCGGGTCGTTTGGACGGTTCTCATGGTTGAAAAAGGCTGTTTTCGTGTTGGGGATTTTCGGCTTGGTGACCGGATCGGCTTTTGCAGCTCAACCGCAGTTTGTCACGAACACCGAACAAGACACAAATTTGCCGGCAACGTTTGAAGCCGATACGTTTTCCTATAATGAAAAAGAGGATATTGTCACGGCTAAAGGTCATGTTGTGATTGTTCAAGACAAATCAACATTAACGGCGGATGAAATTATTTACAATCGTCAAACGGATGAATTAGAGGCTGTCGGGCATGTGGTTTTAACGCGTCCGGACGGCGTCGTGATTGAATCGGACCGAGCCGTCATGACGGACCAAATGAAACAAGGCATTATCCGAATGGTTGAAATGCGTCTGGCCGACGGGTCTGTTTTCATCGCGAACAGTATCGCACGCAAAGATATGGGAAATGAAACACGAATGAAGAAAGTTTTCTTCACACCGTGTGATTATTGCAAAGGAACCGACCCGTTGTGGGACATTCGTGCGCGGGAAGTGACACATAATTATGCTGACAAAGAATTTACATATCGCCATGCGGTTTTGGATGTCAAGGGATTTCCCGTGTTTTATTGGCCGTATTTGGCTTATCCGGATTTTCAGGTCAAGCGTAAGACAGGTTTTTTAGCGCCGTCTTTAGCCAGTTCGACGGAGATGGGCGCTGGGGTTGAGCTTCCCTTTTTCTGGGCGATTTCCGACAGCCAGGACTTATATGTATCGCCGATTATTTCCGGGTCTCACGTGCCGTTGGTACAAGGGCAATATCGCGGACTTTATCATCAAAGCGGCTTAACGATGGATTTTTCGGCGACGCAGGATGAAGACGGAGACAACCAAGGCCATATCAAAGCCGCTTATCAATATGACATAACGGATCAGCTTCGGTTTCGCGGCAATTATTTCCGGGTTAGCGATGACACCTATTTCAGACGCTATCCGATTGACAATGTCGATGATCAAGCGCCATGGATTCAAAGCGATGCGACAGTTGATTATTTTGGCACACAGGATTACGGGTACGTGCGGGTTTACAGCTTTCAAAATTTGCGAAATGATGTGCTCAACAGCAGCATGCCGATTGTGCCGCAGCTCAATTATCAATACACGACGACGCCTTTTTATAAAGGGCTTTATTCTTTTTCACAAATCAACTCGGCCGGCGTTTATCGCAATACCGGGGTTGATTCGTCTCGTATTTCGTTTTTGCAGTCTTTTGAAATGCCGTATATTTCTCCGTTAGGGGCTGTTTTTAACACACAGGCCAGTGTTCGTTTCGACGGCTATGCCGTAGACTGGGGTGATCGAGACGGTACCAAAGACACGTCTCGCATTTATCCGAACGTTTCGGTTGAAATGCGTTACCCGTTTATGCAACAGGGTGAAAAATACAGCCAGGTTTTAGAGCCTATCATCATGGGGGTCTGGTCGCCCAATACATCAACAAACAAAAATATTCCGAACGAAGACAGTTTGGATTATGAATTTGACGATGTCACTTTGTTTTCGCGAAATCGCTACAACGGGTATGACCGGGTTGAAACGGGAACGCGATTGAATTACGGGTTGCAATGGACACTTTATGCGCAAGGCAATATGTCTGTGTCGGGGTTGTTCGGGCAATCTTATCGGTTCCGGGAAGATGACACGATTTCCGAACGGGCGGGATTTGAAGACCATTTTTCGTCCTATGTCGGTCGGTTTAATGTCAATATCAAAGACGTCTTTTTGAATTATCGGTTCCGATTGAATCAAGATGATTTAAAACATGAAATGTCCGAAGTCTCGTTGGGGGCCGGTCGGGATCCGTTTCGCATCGGCGTCAGTTATTTGTACTTGACGGCCAGCAAAGAAAATTTAGATACGAATACGTTGCGTGACCGGGAAGAAATTACGTTGAATTTTAATTCTAAATTAACGCGCAGTTGGTCGACATACGGTTATTATCAATACGATTTAGCGGAAGACGGCGGTCCGATTAAAGCCGGCGGCGGGTTGCAATATGAAAATGAATGTCTTATCTTAATATTTTCGGGTGAAAAAGAATTTACAAAGGATCGGGATTACAAGGGAGATACGTCTTTCTTTGTTCGAGTTGTCTTAAAAACATTGGGGGCTGTATAATGAAGGTGTGGAAAATTTTTGTCTTTGGGGTGTTATTTACAGGGATCATCGGAACAGCCTGCGCGTATGAAATTGTGGCAACGGTCAATGATGAGGTCATCTCGGATTATGATGTTTCGACGCGCATCAAGATGATGGAAGTGTTGATGAAAATGCCGGCAGAAATGTCAAAGAGTGCCAAAACGCGCCAAAAAGTTTTGGATACCCTCATTGATGAACAAATTAAAATGCAGGAAGCGGCCGCTCGGAACATCGAATTGACGGAAGAAGAGGTGGCACACGGCATTGCCTATTTAGAAGAACAAAATCAAATGGCGCCGGGAACGCTTCAAAAAATCTTTAAGGACAATAAAATTGATTTTGACACTTTAGAACGTCAAATTAAATCCGATTTAGTGTGGTTAAAAATTTTACGGTCAGAAAATGAAAAACCGCCGGTTGTGACGGATGCCGAAATTCAGGCGGAACAAGATAAGTTGAAAAAAGAAGTGGTAAAGCCGGCGTATTTGTTGGCAGAGATTTACATTCCGTTCGGAAAAGACAAAGCGGCGGCGCAAAATCAAGTGAATGCCTTGTTTGATCAGATTGTTGCGGGAACGTCTTTTCCGGAATTGGCTTTGGCACATTCCAAAGGATCGACGGCGTCAGCTGGTGGCGATTTGGGATGGGTGCGTCCGGGAAAAATGGAAAAAGCAGTTGAAGATGTTTTGCCGCGGATGAATGCCGGGCAATTGTCTAAACCGATTGAAGGCAAAGACGGATATTATCTGATTTTAATGCGAGAACAACAAAAGCCGTTGACATCAACGGATGTCGAAGCATGGGATGTCAGTCAATTGTTAATCCCGAAAGACAAATTGGTTTCGGTCATGACGGAAATTCAAAAAAATCCGGATTGCGCCGCGTTTAACGCTTTAGCCGAGAAAGAGGGATTGCCCGGATCCGGATCGATGGGCGAAATGGTCGTTGCCAGAATGCCGGCACAATTGTACCAAGTCTTAAAGGATGTGTCTGTCGGGACTGTTAAAGGCCCGATTGATGCCGATGATTTTTATTTGTTTTTGATGAAGTGTGGTTCCAAGATTATATCGGTTTTACCGGATAAAGAAGTCATTAAAAGTCAACTTCAAATGGCTAAAATGGAAGATATTTCAAATGATATGTTGAAAGAACTGCGGCAAAATGCAGTGATAGAGAAAAAATAATGTATGTTTTAAAAGACATTTTAAATCGGTATGAATTGCGTGCCAAAAAATCGTTGGGTCAGAATTTTATTCTGGACACAAATTTATTGCATAAAATAGCTAAAATAGCACTTGCTGGTATTCAGCCAACGGTTGTTTTAGAAGTGGGGCCTGGCCCAGGCGGGTTAACACAAGCTTTGTTGGAACAAGGTGTGTCGCGGTTGGTAGCGATTGAAAAAGATGATTGTTGTGCACAGGCTTTACAGGAATTAAAACAGGATTATCCGGCTTTAACGCTGATTCATGACGATGCGCTGGCTTTTGATGAAAAGACGTTGGGCGATCAGATTTGTGTGGTGGCAAACCTGCCGTATAATGTGTCGACAGTGTTGTTGGTCAAGTGGCTTAAAGAAATTCATTTGTTTTCGCGCCTGACCCTCATGTTTCAAAAGGAAGTGGCGGATCGATTAGCGGCTGGCCCGGGAGATGATGCATATGGGCGCTTGTCCATATTGGTCGGATGGTTGTGTGATGTGTCCGTTGAAATGATTTTGCCACCGTCCGTTTTTACGCCAGCACCGAAAGTGACATCGGCATTGGTTCGGGTAACACCTAAAAAGAATCCCTTTCCGGGCGTTTCATTTTCAATGATGGAAAAAGTGACAGCAGCAGCATTTGGCCAGCGCCGTAAAATGTTGCGCTCCAGTTTGAAAAGTTTAGGTGATCCAGCAGCGTTATGTGCAGTGGCGGGAATTGATTCTTCTTTGCGAGCGGAAGATGTACCAGTGGAGGCTTTCTGCAAAATGGCACTTTATCTTCAAGGAGACCAAAAATGATTATTTTAGTTCCGTTAATTCGTTTATTAATGGCGTTTATCGATTTGTATACGTATGTCGTTTTTGCTGCTGTGATTGTCAGTTGGCTGATGGCTGCGGGTGTGCTGAATATGCATAAGTCGTGGGTGGCACAGATTGTTAATGCACTTTATACGTTGACGGAACCTGTTTTGGATGTGATTCGGCGTGTTGTTAAACCTGTGGGCGGACTGGATTTGTCGCCGGTTGTTTTGTTGTTTGCCCTTTATTTTGTACAAAATTTGTTATGGCAGCTGCTTATCCGTTTATAAAACAAGAAAAAGACGGTTGTCTTTTAAGTATCCGGGTTCAACCGGGCGCACGGCGGTCAGCTGTGGCTGGTATTTGGAATAATGAAGCGTTAAAAATCGCTTTGCAGGCGCCGGCTGTCGACGGAAAAGCCAATGAAGCTTTGATGAATTTTTTGTCGGAAAAGCTGAAAATCCGAAAATCCTCTATTTTTATAGTGACAGGACACACGAGCCGGTGTAAGCTGGTTCATATAAATGTTCAGTTAGCAACGATAGAGGATGTCTTAAACCAATGGGTACAACACACATAATTGACGGAAAACAAACAGCAGCAGATTTTCGGAAAAATTTGGCGGAAGAAATAAAACGCGCAAGCCTTTCTCCAGGCTTGGCTGTTATTTTGGTGGGAGATAATCCTGCCAGTTTGATTTATGCGAAAAACAAGCAAAAAGCGGCGCAGGAAGTGGGCGTAATGGTCGAGGTGCATCACCTGGCAGCTTTGGCTTCTGAACGCATGATAATGGATTTAATTGATGAGTTGAACAAGCGGCCGGATATTCATGGTATTTTGTTGCAATTGCCGGTGCCTATGCATTTAAATCCGCAAAATTTAATTGAACGCATTGATCCGATCAAAGATGTGGACGGTTTGCATCCGGTTAATGTTGGGAAAATGACCTCCGGATTGCCTGCGATGATTCCTTGCACGCCGCTGGGATGTATGTATTTGATTAAACAAGTCGTGCCATCTTTAGTCGGTAAACATGCCGTTGTTGTCGGTCGGTCGGCTTTGGTTGGCCGGCCGTTGGCGCATTTACTACTCCAGGAAGATTGTACGGTGACTCAGGCGCACTCCAAAACAACGCATTTGGCGGATGTTTGCCGTCAGGCGGATATTTTGGTAGCGGCTGCCGGTGTGCCGCACTTAATTGGGGCAGATGCCGTGAAAAAGGGAGCCGTTGTCATTGATGTCGGGATTAATCGGCAGGAAAACGGCAAAATTACCGGAGATGTGGATTTTGATGCTGTCCAAGACATTGCTTCTTTCATAACGCCTGTTCCGGGGGGTGTCGGTCCGATGACGATAGCCATGCTGCTTTTCAACACGTTAAAAGCAGCGCGCAATCAAATGAAAACAGGTCTGGATATGATGCTTTACAAAGAATAAAACTTTTCTTTACAAACAGAATATGATATCATATAGTTATAAGTAATTCAAATAAAAGGGAGGAAGACGGTGATGTTCTTTAAAACTTTTCGCTCTAAAATCAGTGCACTGACTTTAATTGGCTTGACAATGCTGGCACCGTGCGGGCATGCTGCTTATAATGTGACGGATGCGGCGCAAAAGCCGTTGGCGGCGCTTGAAAGTGCGAATACACTTCTTCAACAGTTGCAGTTTTTTGACGTCGGTTCAACGGCGCGCTCCATTTATACGCTTCAAGGAGATGTACGGGATTTGGAAAAGAAATGGGGCAGCTATTTAAGGGACTTTAATTGGTTCGTCAAAGCGGCCGAGAAAGAAAATTATAAGCCGATGATTGAAAAGATTTTATATATGGGGCAAGAACAAGGCATTATTGAAGGCGGGACGACAGCAGCCGTCAAAGGAGAGGTGCGTGATGCTGCAACGTTGAAAAGGAACATTGAACGAGTTATGATGATGCCGGAAGATCCGGAGGATGTAGCGAAAATGACGGATCAGGCTATTAAAAGTGTTAAGACAGCGCAGCGAATGGCCAGTCGGACGGCTGTGTTGAATAGCTATTCATTGGCGTTGGCGACACAGGAAGAAACGGCCAATTTCGAAGAAGAAAAACTGCCGGCCGTTCGTCAAATGTCAAACAATCCGGAAAGCTTAACGGAAGGTGTTGCGGCGCAGACGGAAACACTGAACTTGATCGCGTCGCAAATCAACATTAATAATTTGTTGAAAGCGTCTTCTTTGGAAGTGATGTCAACGGAAGCGTTGAAACAAATAGACGGTTAGGAGGGGGCATGTCTTACAAAAAGACTTTATTGATCGGATTGCTTCTGACGTTTATGAGCGTTTCTCCCGGCCATGCAACGATTGATCCGGGTATGGTCAGTTTGCGTGGCGCCGTAACGGCACAACAATTGCTGGAATATTTGCAAATGCTTCTTTCTTTAAGGCAAGATTTGGATCGTATGCAGACGATGGGTGAAACATCTGAAGTTAAAAATGAAACAGGAACCGTTGGTCAATCGGTCAAACCGGAAGAGGCAAAACCGATTGTTTTGTCAGAATTAAAATCTTCGGCCAGCAAAGGGATGGAAGGTCGTAAAGAAATTTATGAAAAAACGGATTCTCTGTTAACGGCGGACTTATCGACTCCCGAGGGGTTCCAAAAAGCAAAAGACGCTTCGAATGCGATTGTGCATATTACGGCGACAGACTCCTATGGAAAAGCGCTTCAAATGAAAGCGTCTGCAACGAATGAAGGCATTGAGGCCATTGATGAAAAGGCAGCTCAAGAGACCGAGAATTTTCAAGAGAAAGCTTCCGGATTTATGTTGTATATTCCGCCGATTGCTCGAAAATTGAATTCAATCAACCGATTGGATGCACAATTAAATACAATGGATGCGGCTCAAAAAATGCCGACTATTCTTGGTGAATCAATGCCGACGGATCAGTTGTCAACCAAAGGAACAAGCAGCCAAGGGAGTGAGTCATGAGAAAAGAGCTTTTCGCACCATTTATATTTTCAATGATGCTCTTGGTTGGGGCGCAGACGGTTTCGGCACAACGGACAGAGGATGCGACAATGTGGGTCGGCGCGGCAGCGGGGGCGATGGCCGGCGGTGCAGCAGGGTCGGGTGGCAGTATGATTGTTGATAAGATTTTGGAACTTTACGGGCTTGATTTGTTGTCTGTCCAAGACAACGGCCGGTGGGCGACGTCATTGATGACGAACTTGAATGAGTTTGAAAAAATCATGGCTTACGATAAAAATATTCAAGAAATTTTTATTAATACCGAAAGCACGGCCGAAGAAGGTAAAAATGCGACCCAGGAAGCTTTGGGTCAAATGCCGGTCAGTCAGGACTTTAAGGAACTTGTTGCCGGAGAAACGGGAGAAAGCACTGCGACTGCCAGCAGTTCCAGCGGGTCGAATGATCGCGGGGATACGCCGGATGTGCAGGCTTTGATTGCACGTGAGCAGGAAACAAAAGCACCTGAACAACGGCTGGATAAAAAACAAAGCAGCCGGGGAGCCGGTATTAATTACGTTAAACAAAATTTCTTTTATATGAAACCGGCACAAAGCAATTCGCAGGTTGCCGAAGATGTGGAAATTGAAAAAATCCAAAACAAACGTAAAAAGCTGGTTCGCGATATTGTATTGGATGCGTTGACTTATTCTCAGCTTTACAAAGAAAAAGGGAAGGCTGATTTCCAAAGTCGGCTTCAGGCTGTTAAAAATGCTCAGAATGAGGTCAAAACGGAAACGGAAGCTATTGCGACAACAACAATGGCGTTGAAAAATATTCTTCAGGAAACTATGCTTCAAATTACTTTGGAACAAAAGCTTTTAAAGTTGGAAGCAGCCAAGAACCTGCAGGTACAAGATATACAAATGGAGGATTAGCATGAAAAAAACGCTTCTTTTCGGATGTATACTGACAGCGTTGCTTTACACACCCAAAGCGCATGCCAGTAATGCGTTCCCCATTTTGGACCTGCTGATTACGCCGTTGCCCATTTCCGATATTGTGTCAACACCGGTTCTGGGAGGTATGACGGCGCAACAGATAATTGCGGCACTGGTTGCGGTTATTGATTTTGGGAATCGGGAAGCCTTGCAGGAAACAATGTCAAAAGATGGCCCCGGCTTAACGGATCGCCCGGTTGAAAAAACAAATCCGCCGGAAATCGAAGCGATTCAAAGTGCGTCCGATACGGATATTTCCATTTTGAAAGAAGGGGGGGCGGATATCAAAAATCCGAGGAAAACGGCAGAAGTCGTCGAAAAAGAGTTAATGATTTCCGAAGAAACCAGTTCCCAGGGTGTTCAAAAAGAGCGGGCAAAACGTAATAAATTTGCACAGGAAAATGCCATTTCTGCGATGGCGAATGCGCTTTATTTCGATACGAAACTGGAAGAATTGCAAAAAACGGTTGAAGAACTTTCGCAAACGAATGCCGAAGAAGATAAATATGGGGCTGTGAATGCCAATTATCGGTATCTGTCTACGTGGTACAAGCTGTTAACGTTGTTGGAACAAATTAAGGCGGAGCGGTTGCAGCTGAAAGGGGCGCAGGGCGTTATGGAAGCAATGCCTGTGAAAAACAGCATTGTCGGACAATCATAAAAGATTAAGGGGAAGAAAATGAAAACGTATTTAAAGCAAACAATTGGATTAAGTGTTTTATGTTTAGTTATGATTGCCGGCGGGGATTCTGTTTGGGCACAAACAAAACAAACGGCAGAACAAGAATTGCCGGAAGCGGCCATTAATGAGGATCGGGTTTGGAAACCCCGTGCTGTTGAAATTGAAATTTCGACGCCGGATCCGTTGCCTGTATTTAACCCGCCTTCTACCAGTTATCGAAAAGATTTGCTGACGGCGATGGATTACCACAATATGGCAAATGCTGTTCAGGCTATGATTGACAGTAACGATTACCGGGATACTTTGGTGGATTTGGCGTTAGTTGAACGGCGGATGTCCGATTTGGAAAAATGTAACGTCAATCTGTTGTCTAAAAATTTTTCCGATCCGCAAAATGTTTGGAATAAAATGAAATCAGAAGCAGACCGGATGAGCCAGGAATACGCTTTGAGTGATGCTGTCGAAATGAAGGAGTTGTCGGAACAGGATTTATTGGATATGGCAACTTTGACGGGTGTTGATTCCGAACAACAGACAGACCGGCAGGAAACAACGAATGAAACAACGGACAGCAATGCCGGTAATACGAATTTAATTGATTGGGATATCGGGTATTCTATTTTAAAAGATTTGTATGCCAATCAAGACAACTGGGGATCTCGGTTGTCTTCGACGAGCCCGTCTTTCAGCTTGTGGGATGACCAAAAATATTTGTATGACACGCAAGTATGGAATCCGAAATATACAGCCATTAACGCTTACTTCGGTGTGGATCCGAACGGTCGGCCGCAGGGTGTTAATGAAAAGAAATACGATTATTATTTCTACAAAGATGTCCGGCAGGCGCACCAAAATTATTTAGCTTCTTTGGCAGCGCAAACGGGAAAACCGATTCCGGTCGGTCAGTTGGGTGAAGCGCCTCAAGTGGCTCCGCGTCCGTTGGCTCCGAGACAAGAAATTGTTTTAATTCAAGTCAACGATAACAACGCATTTGACGGTGTTTATCCGGGTTATCCGCAACCGTGGCAGACATTTATTGACAGCGGTTTCACGACATACAATCCGAACGGAGAAATGGCGCAGGTCTTTAAAGTGAATCTTTCCAAACGGACAATTTCGCCGAAATCGTTGGAAGATGGTTCTGTTCCCAACCGGATCAGCCGTTATTTGACGACGAAGTATGAATTAAATAAAAAG
>CALXTZ010000036.1 GCA_944391545.1 uncultured Alphaproteobacteria bacterium | reverse complement strand
CCAAATGAGCGTTTCATGAGCATTCGTGAACCGTGTTCCTTTAAAATTCGGCATCGGGTTCGTTTTGGCCCAGATAATGTCGTTTAAAATCCAAAAGCCCATATCTTGAATCTGACATCCGACGCGGAAAATGTTATGATAAGAACCGATGACCCACATGGTTCCGTTGTCTTTTAAAATTCGGCGTGCGGCTTTCATCCAGTCATGCGTGAATTGATCGTATGTCCGAAAGCTTTCGAATTGATCCCACTCATCCGTTACGCCGTCAACCAAAGAGCTGTCCGGCCGGGTTAAATCTCCGCCTAACTGCATATTGTAGGGCGGATCCGCGAAAATGACATCAACCGATTTTTCCGGCAGTGCATTCATAATTTCGATACAGTCGCCTTGGTAAATAGAATTCAGTTTCAGCGATGACATTTGGACCCCTTTTTCAATTGACTTCGTTAATAAACATCAGTCTATAGGGCAAAGGTAACTATTTTGTTAACAAAAACGACTCGAGTCGAAAAAAATTATAACCCCTTGGCAGATTGGATTATTTTAGCAATCGGCGCATACGATTTTCGATGATGAGGCGTTATGCCGTATTGTTGCAATCCGGCAATATGAGCCGGCGCACCGTACCCGGCATTTTTTTCCCAACCGTACATCGGGAATTCTTCGGCAAGGCAACACATGATGCGGTCTCGCGTTACTTTGGCAATGATGGAACCGGCTGCGATGGAAAGACTTAAAGCGTCACCGTCGATGACAGCTTTTGCCGGCCAAGGCCAACCGGATTTGGGAAGGCGGTTGCCGTCAATTAACGTAAAGGCGAGGGGATGTTTTTCGTGAATTTGACTGACAGCCCGATGCATCGCCAGAAACGTTGCCTGTAAGATATTGAGGGAATCAATTTCGTCGACGCCGGCTTGTCCGACCCCGATATAAGCCCCGCAGGTTTGCAGCAAATCAAAGACTTTTTCCCGTTTTTTAGGCGTTAGTTTTTTGGAATCATTTATCAGCGGTGCTAATTCATCCGCGATTTTTAAATCAGGGAAACAAACCGCTCCGGCAACAACCGGCCCGGCCCACGGCCCGCGCCCGGCTTCATCCACGCCGGCGATCCATCCGTTTATATTCAAGCTGTTTTCAATTTTAAAATCAGGCATAACCTTGTATACCATAATGTTCGACCCGAGAAAAGTGTTTTTTCTAAAAATCTCCGGCACGATATGGGCCGGAGAGGTTTTATTTCTTGAGCATCTTTCTTAAATATTGGCCGGTATAACTTTCGGGGCAGGCGGCAATTTCCTCCGGCGTTCCGATGGCTACGATTTGGCCGCCTTTGTCGCCGCCTTCCGGGCCTAAATCGATAATGTGGTCAGCCGTTTTAATCACATCCAAATTGTGTTCAATGACAACCACGGTGTTGCCTTGATCCACCAGCGCATGCAAAACGTCCAACAGCTTTTGGATATCGGCAAAATGCAAGCCTGTTGTCGGTTCGTCCAAAATATAAAGCGTTTTGCCCGTGGCGCGCCGAGACAGTTCTTTAGCCAATTTAATTCGTTGCGCTTCTCCGCCCGATAAAGTCGTTGCCGATTGGCCCAGTTTGATGTAGCCCAGCCCGACCCGGCGCAATAATTCGCACTTGTCCCGAATAGACGGCATGGCACTGAAAAATTCATGGGCGTCGTCGACCGTCATATCCAATAGGTCGGCAATGGATTTGCCTTTATAAGTTACTTCCAGTGTTTCGCGGTTGTATCGTTGTCCTTGACATTGATCGCATTGGACATAAACATCCGGTAAAAAGTGCATTTCAATTTTTAAAACGCCGTCGCCTTGGCAAGCTTCGCATCGACCGCCTTTGACGTTAAAAGAAAACCGCCCGGCTTTGTATCCTCTGGCTTTCGCTTCCGGCAAACCGGCAAACCATTCGCGAATAGGCGTAAACATGCCCGTGTATGTCGCCGGATTGGAACGAGGCGTCCGCCCGATCGGGCTTTGATCAATGTCAATAATTTTATCAATTTGCCCGACCCCGATGATTTTATCATGAGGACCCGGTAAATCGCGCGATTTATTTAAAATCTTCGAGATGCCTTTGTAAAGCGTTTCAATAATCAAAGAAGACTTTCCGCCGCCCGAAACACCCGTGACACATGTTAACGTTCCCAAAGGAATATCAACCGTGACATTTTTCAGGTTGTTGGCTTTCGCGCCTTTGATGGTCAGCTTTTTCCCGTTGCCTTTGCGACGAACAGCCGGCACGGCAATTTGGCGCATGCCGGATAAATATTGGCCGGTGGTGCTTAACGGGTTGTCAATGATTTGTTGAGGCGTTCCTTCGGCGACGATTTTACCTCCGTGAGAACCGGCTTCCGGGCCCATATCAACGACATAGTCGGCCGAGCGAATGGCATCTTCATCATGTTCGACCACAATAACGGTATTGCCGAGCGCTTTTAAATGTTGCAAGGTGGCCAACAAACGGTCGTTGTCTTTTTGGTGAAGCCCGATAGACGGTTCATCCAACACATATAAAACGCCGGTCAGGCCCGAACCGATTTGGGAGGCTAAACGGATGCGTTGGCTTTCTCCGCCCGAGAGTGTGCCGCTCATCCGGTCAAGAGACAAATACCCCAATCCGACATTGTTCAAAAAAGTCAGCCGTTCATTGATTTCTTTCAAAATCCGGCTGGCAATTTCATTGTCTTTTTCGGACAACGTTTGATTGACGGCGCTGAACCATTTCAAAGCCGATTCAATGGATTGATGTGTTGCCTGTGAAATATTTTTGCCGTCGATTTTGACACATAAAGCTTCGGGTTTTAATCGTTCGCCGTGGCAAACTTCACAAGGCGCATTATTTTGGAATTTTGCAATTTCTTCGCGCATCCAATCTGAATCCGTTTCCAAATACCGCCGTTCCATGTTCGGAATAACGCCTTCATAACCGCGTGATTTGGTTGTTCCGAATAAAATAGCCTGCTGAACGTCTAACGGCAAGTCTTTCCACGGTGTGTCCGGATCAATATGAAATAATCGGACAATGTGATTGAGCGCATACCCGTACCATTGATACATTTCTCCGCTGGATGATGTCCAAGGCGCAATGGCTCCGTTTCGCAGAGATTTGGTTTTATCCGGGACGACCAATTCGGGATCAACGTATAATTTGACACCCAGACCGTCGCAGGCCGGACAAGCACCGTGCGGATTATTGAACGAAAAAATACGCGGTTCGATTTCCGCAATCGTAAATCCGGAAACGGGGCAGGCAAATTTGGAAGACAGCAAAAAGCTGCTGTTGTCCGTTAAATTTTCAACCGTGACCAATCCGTCGGATAAGTCCAACGCTGTTTCAACGGAGGAAGCAATTCGCGGTTGTAAATCCGGTTTAATGACTAATCGGTCCACCAAAATATCAATATCGTGTTTATTGTTTTTGTTGAGTTCCGGTACATCGGCGATTTCATAGAGGGTTCCGTCGATTTTTAAACGGTTAAATCCCTTTTTCTGCCATTCTTTGATTTCTTTTTTATATTCTCCTTTGCGACCGCGGACGACCGGTGCCAGAATATAGATTTTACTGCCTTCGGGAAGGGCTTGAATACGATCGACCATTTGGGTAACGGTTTGGCTTTCAATCGGCAGACCGGTTGCGGGCGAATAAGGAACACCGACACGTGCCCACAACAGACGCATGTAATCATAAATTTCGGTTACGGTTCCGACGGTGGAGCGCGGATTTTTGGACGTTGTTTTTTGTTCGATGGAAATGGCCGGAGACAATCCTTCAATCAAATCGACATCCGGTTTTTTCATTAATTCCAAAAATTGACGCGCATAAGCGGACAAGCTTTCGACATACCGACGTTGGCCTTCGGCATAAATTGTGTCGAACGCCAGGGAAGATTTCCCGGAACCCGACAATCCCGTAATAACCACCAATTGGTCTTTGGGGATATCAACATCAACGTTTTTCAGGTTGTGCTCGCGGGCACCCCGGATTTTAATGTAAGCAGACATGTTTTGAATTCCTCTATTTCTTTTTAAAAAAGTATATCAAATTGAAACCGAAAAATCAATATGAAAGCGTATAAAATTCCAAAATCAACGGATATCTTTTAACCGATAACCGAAAGTGGGGACTTATGTAAAAAAGTCTTGACTCTGGGGGGGGGGGGGGTATGGTATAATGGAAAAAGAGAAAGAGATGAATTCTTTCATGTGAATAAAAATGAAAAGGAGAATGGAAATGGGTATGTTTAATCCGGAAAGGAATATAGATGGTATCATCGATAACAGGGATATCGACGGTGTGGGGCGTTCTAATAATGTTCCCCGTTTGGATTGGCTTAGTGCTTCCATAGATAAGGTTTGTGATTTGTTGAATCGAGGAGTCGATGTCAATGCGAGGGATAAGAATGGAGTGACTCTTTGGACACGTTTGTTTTATGAAGTAGCAGCGGAAAAAGATGCGTCATGGGAATATATGATGGAGACTCTTGTTGAGGCAGGAAAAGCGAATGTAAAGGATGGACAAGGACAGATTCCGTTGCATGAAGCAGTAACTATTTTGGATAGATCAGAGGCGTTAGAGTATCTTGTTAAGCATACGACTGACATAAATGCAAAAGATAATAATGGACAAACACCATTACATTTTTCAATTCAAGGAGCTCAGGACATAAGTGTCTCGGCTTGTCTTGTTGAGCATGGGGCTGATATAAACGCAAAAGATAAAGATGGTAATACACCATTGCATATGGCAGTTTCGGGTTTTGGCGCTCTATATAACGATGTTTTGAAGTACCTTATTGAACACGGTGCCGATATAAATGCAAAGGATAAGAAAGGCAATACGCCATTGCATGTAGGGATTGCCTGGAATAATAAAGAAGTTGTAGAGTTCTTTGTTGAATGCGGTGCCGATGTGAATGCTAAGAATAATGATGGCTGTACGCCGTTGCATTGGGCATGTCAAGAAGGTAATACAGACGTTGTGAAGTACCTTGTTGAACACGGTGCCGATACGAATGCGAAGGATAAGGATGGTAATACGCCGTTTAAATTGGCAACCAAGGAACATCACACAGAAATAGTGCAGTATATGATTCATCATTTAGGGGAAAAGATCCTTGCTGATGTGCATACAAAGGATAAGGAAGGTTTAGCGTCGACGATACAGTCAACGCCGGCCGAGAAAATGCAGGGTGATTTGTCTGCACTGAAAGATGTGGCTAAAGATGAACAGACGCCTGAACAGGTGGCTCGAACGAATGAGCAAATAGGAAATTTATCTGAAGCGGTGTTAAATAACGTCAACTCAATGGATGCCGGAGTGAAAGAACAAGATAAAGCTGTTTTAACACAATTGGCCGGTAAGGGTTATGATAAAGCTGCGGAGGAATTGGCGAAATTGGAAGAACAATCCAAGACTTCTCCCTTAAAGACAACATTGAAGGGTGCGGAAGAAAAAGACGAGCCGGTTTCGGCGTCGACTGCCGCCAAAGGGATGTCCTACGCTCTGTCAGATGAATATACGCGCGGAAACGATGTTTCAATTTCCATTACCAATACGGCATTGACAAAAAACAAAGGGCGTTAATACGATGGGGGAAAGACGCGTTCTTTCCCCTTTTTTTAGGAAATCTTCCGACGGAAAAAAGAAACTTGTGATTTCATGGTTTTCTGGTATAATAACCCCATGACAATGCAAGAACTTAAACGGCCGGCCAAAAAAATCGGCGCTACACCTTTGACGGAAGAAGATAAATACAACTTTCTGCCGTACATTTCCGATGATGCCGATGTGTTGCCCAGCGAAGCAGACACTTATAAAACGGATCCACAGGCGTTAATGTTAATAAAAGCACTGCGCGATGGTAAAACCGTTGCCGGACAGGATTTTACCGGGGTTAACTTAAAAGGGGCTGATTTATCCGGGTTTAATCTGGACGGAATCATCTTGTCCAAAGCCAATTTAACGCAAACAAATTTATCTAAAGCGTCTTTGAAACAAGCCGATTTATCCTATGCGTATATGGAAAACACGAATTTGGACGGTGCCGATATGACGGATGCCGCTTTCAAAGGGGTTGTTTGTAAGAACTGTTCCATGAACGAAACGGTCATGGATGCGGATAATAAAAAATATTTGGAAACGTTGGCTTGGTTGATTGAGCAAATTGAACAAGGCAAAATTAAATTGCCGGAATTGCCGCCCGATCAATTGCACTTTTTGGATTTGCGCATGATGGATTTGTCGAACGTCGATGTGACAGAGATTGATTTATCGGCCTTTGTGTTGGACGGCGTGAACTTGTCTGGCACATATATTGATAAACGCCACATTGCGGGGTCGGAACGGTTGTTTGCTTTAAAAGAAAAGCAAAAGCGCATTGCGGAATTGTCCGAAAGAACGCTTGAAATCATGATGAGTAAAATTGCAGTAGAGCGGGCGGAAAAGGCCGGGGAATATGGCAAAGCAGAGGCTTTGAAAAAGCAGGCTTTTTATCCGTATGCGAAAAAATTAAAACGACCGCCGAAAAAGGAAAAACCGGTTCAACCGGTTGAACCTAAAAAAACGGAAGAAAAGGCACGGGATTTAAAACAAGAAAGCCGAAAAGCAGTTGATTTGCCGCAGGGTGCTAAAGTCATCGGGCGGCAGAAAGCTCGTGTGCGGACGGAACGAACTCAATTGAAAAAGAGAGCGTAAATGAGATTAAATCCTGCATACAACGATCGTCGCCGCGCCATTGCTTTTTTAGCCGTTACATTCGGGTTGGGTTTTTTAGTCTTTTGGATGACGGCAGCCCTCTTTATCACGTTGGCCGTATTGGTTGGCGGCTCTTTTTCAGCACATGCTTTTTCACAAATTTCCGAATTTTGGGCGGACAGTATTCAATCTCCGGTTTTTATTTTAAAGACATATTTTTCTTGGTTTTCCGATTACATTTTCAACGAACCCAGACATACCACATGGGCGTCATTCTTTAAATGGAAAATCCCGCTTATTCCGATGATGGCTTATGTGCTGTTTTGCGGCTTTATGATCGGATACAATCCGTATGATTATCGGCCGCAGTATTTCCGAAGCGGTCGCGAGGCGCGTTCGGATGATATTCGTAAGATGGGTTTGTTCAAAGGCAAATACCTTTACATCGGCAATTTCAAGAAAAAACCGATGCGATTAACGGAAACCCGATCGGCTTTTTGCATTGGAGCGCCTTTATCCGGTAAGACGGCCGGGGTCGTTATTCCGAATATTTTGACGGCGGACAACGCCTGTTTGTTTATTCATGATCCCAAAGGGGAGTTGGCTGCGGCAACGAGCGGCTATCGTTCTACAAAAGGGCCGACTTTTATCATGGACTTCAGTAAAGTGGACGTTCCCGAACAAGATGTTTATTATCCGTGTTGGAACCCGTTAAATGAAGAAAATATGCCGCCGCAGCATAAAGGACGAGATTCATACATTGACGGGTTGGTTAATTTTTTAATTCCGGACGGCCCGGAAGGAACGGATCCTTATTGGGTGAAAGCCGGACGGTCATGTTTAACGGGATTGACGATTTACATCACCAACAAAGTCGCTCAAGCTCAGGCTAACGATTATTTTTTAAATAGGCTTCGCCAAAAGACAATAGACGCGGCGGATTTGGATGTGTTGTTAAGCTATTATCAGGGCATGCAGCAAACGCCGGAAGTAAAATCGGCGATTTTAGCGATTAAAGAAAGAAAATTATCGCTTCAAAATTATGTGCCGATCGGGACGTGGGATCCTTTGCCGCACAATTGGGTCGGACGGGAAGCGTCTTTCGGGATGCTGTTGGATTTATTGAATAACTGGATGTTTTCCAAAACAATCGAGTTGCGCAAACGCCGTGATCAAGGCGATATCATGGCGATGAGTCTGGATGTTTGGCAAACGATTTTTGATACCATTGTTGATGAAACTTTTTATTACGGCTACAGTCGTCGGGCGTTGTTGGAGTTAAACCAAGTGTTGTCTTTGCCGGACAAGCAACGGGCTTCCGTGATTTCTATGGCACAGACGGGCATTGAACTGTTTAAAAACAGCGCTATTCGCAGTCGAACCTCCTCAAATGATTTTACTTATAAAGATTTGCGCGGGATTAAAAATCCGCAAACAGGTGAATACGAGCCGGTTACTTTTTATATCAACAACGAAGGCGGAGCCGTCTGTAATTTGTTTATCAATATGGTGACCGGTTATTTAATGAGTAAAGGCCCGCTGCAAGCAGATATGGGGCCTTATCCGGTTGAGTTCATTTTGGATGATTTTGCGCGGATGCCGTCTTTACAAAGTATTTCGGACGGGATTACTTTCGGTCGGTCAAAGGCGAATATTTTCTTGGTCGTCGTTCAGGATTGGCACCAGATTACAGCGAAATACGGAGAAAACACAACCGATATTATTATGAATTCCATCGGTGCGAAAATTATTAAACGTCAAAACAATCCCGACACGCGCAACAAAGTGATGGAAGGGATTATGAAATTGACTCGCAAAGTGGAAGGGTCTCACGGCGGTGCGGTCGGTTTCGGTAAAGATGTGAACCCGTTTTATCAAAAAGGCGGTTATAAGTACATTGAAGACAGCACCATCGGCGGAACGGGTATTTTGAACATGGCGATGGAAAAACAGCTGGTATTAGTAACAGGGTGGTATCATCGTCCTATTCAGGCAGCGACACCGCTTTATTTTAAAGACGAACAAATGAAGCAAAAAGCTTCTTTGCCGAAAGCATCTCCGGTGCCGGCTTTTGTTCAAGCTCGCAAAATGAATGAACATCGCCAGGCGCTGGACATTCAACTGGATGTATTGACTTAACCGTTTTTGGAAAAAAGTTTTTGATACTTGGCAAACAACGACGCATCATTTGGCCGATGTTCAAAACAAGGCAAAATATCTTCAATCGAGGCAACACTGTAAATATTTTTCAACATATCTGCTTTCATAAATTGATGTTGAACAGGCAACATCGTCAGTTGTTCCATCACGTCGTAATATCCGTTGATGTTAGCGATGATAATCGGCGTATCAATTAATCCATAAGCATTTAAAACGGTTGTGTGAAAATACTCATCAATAGTTCCAACAGCTCCCGGAAAAATCACAAAGACATCCGCATATTTGACAAATAAGTCTTTGCGGCGGCCGAGCGTTTTGGCAATCAATAGCTTTTCAAATTTAGCTTTATCTTTTAATTCATGCAACATCGAAAAAAAAGGAACACCCGTGATGTGGTGTTGTTTGGCACGAGCAGCGCCTTTATACACACGTCCCATCAATCCTTCCTGACCGCCGCCGAAAATAACGCGATAGCCTTTTTCGGATAAACCGAAAGCAAAGGCCTCGATTTGCTCCGGTAAATCCGTTAAATCACCGAATTGAGAACCGCAGAAAAGACAAAAGGTCTTTGCTTTTTTATGAAACATGGAAACCCCTTATTCTTTCAATGCCTGTTTAATGGCCGAGATAGCTTGTTGAACATGGTCGGGCTGGTTTCCGCCGGCTTGCGCCATATCCGGTCTTCCACCGCCGCCTTGCCCGCCGACGGCCGCTGCCCCGATTTTTACCAAATCTACGGCATTGATTTGGTTGGTTAAATCATCCGTGACGCCGACAACAATGGACACTTTGCCCTCGTTTGTGCTGATTAAGGCAACGACGCCCGTTTTAATGGCTTTTTTGAATTGATCGGCCATGCCTTTCAACTCTTTGGCCGGAACATCTTGCAACGTCTTTTCAATAAACGTAAACGGCAAACCATCCAAATCGTGCTTTTCGGCAACCCCTTCGGAGGAAGCCACCAGCGCCGCTTTTTGCCGCATGTCAGCCATTTGTTTTTCCAACTTCTTTTTGTCGTCTATTAATATTTGAATCCGAGCCGTTAATTTATCAGATGTCGTTTTTAACAATTCACAAGCCGCCGCCAACGTATCGCTTGCACGTTTGGTGTATTCATAAGCCGCCATACCGGTAACGGCTTCAATCCGCCGCACGCCGGAAGAAACGGCACTTTCGGAAATAATCTTGAATAACCCGATGTCGCCCGTCCGCGAGACATGTGTTCCGCCGCACAATTCGATAGAAACCGGTTTTTCAACAGACCCAAAAGAAACAACGCGAACGGTTTCGCCATATTTTTCGCCGAACAAAGCCATCGCCCCTTGTTTAATTGCTTCATCCGGTGTCATCAAACGCGTCGTACCGGGCAGATTATTTAAAATCATTTCATTGACTTTTTCTTCAACCTGCCTGATTTCATCCAACGTCATTTGGCGCGGATGACTGAAGTCAAACCGCAAGTAATCGGCACAGACGAAAGATCCTTTCTGCGCAACATGTTTGCCGAGAACGTCCTGCAAAGCTGCCTGCAAAAGATGTGTCGCAGAATGGTGGCCTTGAATCCGGCGGCGCCGTTTGACATCAACCGTCATCAAAACGGTATCATTGACGCTTGCCTGCCCTTTTTCCATGACACCCATGTGAACAAATAACTTGCCCAGTTTCTTTTGGGTATCCGTTACACGGAAAGTTCCTTTGTCCGATTGAATAAGGCCGATATCTCCGACTTGTCCGCCCGTTTCACCGAAAAAGGGCGTTTGATTCGTGATGATATATCCTTCTTCTTTGTCAGACAGCGTTTGAACCATCTGACCATCCTTAACAAGTGCCACGATTTGCGCTTCGGCTTCGGTCGATGTGTACCCTAAAAAGTCCGTCGGTTCCACTTTTTCGGAGACATCAAACCAAACGTTTTCGGTGGCTGTATCGCCCGATCCGACCCATGCTTTGCGCGCTTCCTGACGTTGCTTTTCCATCGCTTCGTTAAATGCATCCACGTCAACAGTGATTTCTTTGGCACGCAAAGCATCTTGCGTCAAATCCAACGGAAAACCGTACGTATCATACAATTTAAATGCAACTTCACCCGACAATGTTTTGTCTTCGCCGATGGTAGCGACTTCGGCATCCAACAATTTTAAACCCTTATCCAACGTTTGTTTGAAACGTGTTTCTTCCAACTTCAATGTTTCTTCAATCAAAGCTTGTGCACGACCTAATTCCGGGTAAACATCGCCCATGTGTTCTTTTAATCCTTCGACCAATTTGTACATCAACGGGTCTTTACATCCGATGAGATGTGCATGTCGCATGGCTCGGCGCATAATTCGGCGCAATACGTACCCACGGCCTTCGTTGGAGGGTAAAACACCGTCGGCGATGAGGAATGCCGATGACCGTAAATGGTCGGCAATCACGCGTAACGAGATGCGGTTCGGTCCATCCGGATCGGTTCCGGCAATGTTGGCTGCATTTTCAATTAAACCACGCATGACGTCAATTGCAAAGTTGTCGTTTGTTCCGTGCAAAACGGCGCTTAACCGTTCCAAACCGGAACCTGTATCAATGCAGGGTTTCGGGATGTTGATCCGTGACCCATCCGGCAAATCTTCAAATTGATCAAACACCAAATTCCAAATTTCAATATACCGATCGCCGTCTTCTTCTGGTGTGCCGGGCAAACCGCCCCAATATTTGTCTCCATGATCATAGAAAATTTCGGAACAAGGACCGCAGGGACCGGTATCTCCCATTTGCCAAAAGTTATCTTTGGTTGCGATACGGATGATACGGTCTTCGGATAGGTTGGCTACTTTTTTCCAAATGTCGTGCGCTTGTTCATCATTGTGAAAGATAGTCACATACAGCTTTTCTTTCGGAATGCCGAGTTCTTTTGTCAGTAAATCCCATGCAAAGAAAATCGCATCTTCTTTGAAATAATCGCCGAACGAAAAGTTCCCCAACATTTCAAAAAATGTATGATGGCGAACGGTGTACCCGACGTTGTCTAAGTCGTTGTGTTTGCCACCGGCACGGACAGATTTTTGATAAGTTGTGGCACGTGTGAACGGTGGATTTTCAGCCCCTGTAAAATAGTTTTTAAATTGAACCATGCCCGAATTAGTAAACATCAACGTTGGGTCGTTAAGTGGAACCAACGGAGAACTCGGAACATGGGTGTGTCCTTGTTTGACAAAGTAATCCACAAATTTTTGCCGTATATCGTTTGTTATTGTCATTTGATCTGTCCTATAAAAAATAAAAGTGTCGCGATTATATCGAAAAAAAAGCTCGGTGACAAGACCGAGCTTTTGTTTTTTTGGTCTTGTCCGTTATTCTTCGGCAGATGCGGCGGCAGCAGCTTCTTCCGTCGGCGCCGGCGCGTGATCGTCCATAATCATTTTTTGAGCCAATTCATTGGCATCTGCCCGAATAGCTTTTTCGATTTCAGCCATTAAATCCGGATTGTCTTTTAAATATTGACGCGCGCTTTCGCGGCCCTGGCCCAAACGATTACCTTTGTAAGAATACCAAGAGCCCGATTTTTCCACGACATTGGCTTTGACACCTAAATCCAAAATCTCGCCGGTTTTGGAAATGCCTTCGCCGTAAATAATATCAAAGTCGACCGTTTTAAACGGCGGGGCCACTTTGTTTTTAACGATTTTAACGCGCGTTTGGTTACCGATAGTATCTTCACGATCTTTAACGGCACCGATGCGGCGAATATCGAGTCGGACGGAAGCATAGAATTTCAGGGCATTCCCGCCGGTGGTCGTTTCGGGATTTCCGAACATGACCCCGATTTTCATCCGAATTTGGTTAATGAAAATAATCAATGTGTTGGAACGAGCAACGGAAGCCGTGAGTTTGCGCAAAGCCTGGCTCATCAAGCGGGCTTGCAATCCCATGTGTTGATCTCCCATTTCGCCTTCGATTTCAGCTTTCGGAACCAAAGCCGCCACCGAATCGACCACCAAAACGTCAATCGCGCCGGAACGAACCAGCGTGTCGGCGATTTCCAAAGCCTGTTCCCCGGTATCTGGTTGAGAAATTAACAAATCATTGATGTTGACGCCCAATTTGGCTGCA
>CALXTZ010000035.1 GCA_944391545.1 uncultured Alphaproteobacteria bacterium | reverse complement strand
TGAACATCATGAATAGTATTGTTGGCTTTATATTTAGCAAAAGCCCATGTTAATCCTGCAATAGCAGCAACAGATAAGATACCGATAATTGCGAGTACACCGAGCATCTCTATCATACTGCGTCCATGTTGAAAAACAGAAGAAGTGATTGAATTTAAAGGATTATCTCTCTGGGGGGGGGGGGGTAACGGATGGATGATTCTTGTTGAACATAATAAAATCTCCCTTTTGATTGGGAATATTCTGCCAATAATTTCATCCGATGTCAATTAAAAATATTGCGGATGATGCCGGGTGTTAAAAGGCTGGTCGGGTTAAAGGAAACGGTTGGTTCGCCGGGGCTGCCCGTCGCCTCAAAGGAAACGCCGAACAGGCCGCCGCCTTTGTCGCCCGAAAACAATCGGCCGATCAGCGGAATTTTTCCGGGCAGGCTGTTAATGGCATAAGCCGGAATAACGCTGCCCTTGAAGTTCATTTGGTCATACGTCAGTGTCCCGTTCAAGGTGATGCCGAGTGTTGTTCCGGACGCAACGGCATCCTTAATCGTCAAGACGTTTTCCGGGCTTAACGTAAACGGAATGGTGGCTTTTTTAAATTCAATCGTGTCGCCCGTAAAAGCGTCTAAAATACCCAGAATTGTTGCGGCTTTCATTAAAAACGTCGCGCCGGTCAGTTGATATTTTTGAATATGGATTGTGCCCGAAAGCGTTCCTTTGGCGTCTTGGGTAATGGTAGATTTTAATGTGCCGCCCTGAATACGAGACGTATAGCCGGCTTGTTTTAAAATTTTACCGATATTGTCCGATGAAGCCAACAACTCTTTTTTGTTTTTATCCAGCTTAAACCGAATATTATCGGAATCGGCGAAAGCAACCGCATCCATTGTTTGCCACATGTCGTTTTGTTTGACCAAATCCACCCGGACATCCGTCAAAGGTGTTAACGGTGACAAATACAACTTATCCAATTGAATTTTTCCGTTGAAAGACCGAATGCGGCGGGCTTGTTCTTCGGCAACTTCTTCTGGCGTTTTCGGTTCATTTAACCGCCGTCCGTGTGCCGCTTCCGTTAAATTGAGCGCTTTGCCTTTAACCTCGAACGTAACTAAATCATTTTGATCTCGTTTGAACAAAACGGAAGCTTCATTGCGCGGCGCTTTGATAGTGTCAAAATGAAAGAAAGTCCCGTTCTTAAAGGAGGCTTTGCCTTTGATTTGAACTTGATCTTTTTCGGCCGTAAAAGCGATGTTCGGAATATCTGTCAGTGTATTGTTTTTCAACAAAAATGTTCCGGTCAGAACAGACGGATCTTTCGGATTTTTAATATAAGAAATCGGCCATAAATTAAGGGTTGCCAGGGTCATGTCGGCTTTTAAATTCAACTCTGTTTCGTGTTTGTTTTTTTGAATGACGGTTAAATCAATATCCAGCGGCCCGGCAATAAAGTCAGGCAGTTCTTCCGAGAAAGTGACTAAATCGGCTCCCAAAACCGAAGTTTGAACATGGCATTTGGAATCATAAGAGCGTTTGGATAAGAAAGATTGCGAACAGGTCAAAAGAGATTCAAATTGTCCGTTTAACAAAGCGGTACCGGCGACGGTCAATTCGTCGTTTGATGCGGTTAATTTCAAAGTACCGTTATCTAACGTAAACGGCATGTCCATAACCGGCATTTGAACGTCTTTTAAATCCGCCGTAACGGAAACTTGAACATCTTTGAGCTCGACGTTTTCATCCAATGGAAAATCCAAAATTAAATCCGCCGAACCGGAACCTTGAACCGTTTTCGGGTTAATTTGAAATTCGTCGGCAAAATAAAGCGGTGGTTGATTGATTAACGAAAGAGCCTCATTCAACGGGCCGTGTGCGGCTATTTCCATATGGGCAATCGGGTCGTCTCCCAATAACTGCGTTAAGTTCAACATAGCCCGATCCAAAATTAAATTTCCGCTGACGCCTTGTGTCGCCTCGATGTCGACGCGCCCCAGCTGAAGAATCACTTTTCCGTACGCATGTTCGACAATCGGCATTTGCTCCATGTATCGAACCGTCGTATCTTGAACATCTAACAGTCCTTTGACGGAAGTTAATTCTTCGCCTTTTAATGTCAAGACGAAATGCGCATCATTCACCATGCCGCCGGAGATGTTTTCCTTTACCCAGGCATGTGCATCCGGGCCCAATGAAGACGGCCAAACATCCGGAACGGAAATGACCGGAACATTGTGTACCGATGCCGTGAATGTCGTTTGGACTTTGGAAAAATCATTCGTATCCAAAAAAGAGCCGATTCCGGTTGTCGTTGAGGCAACTTCAGCCGTCGGCCCGCCGATATCCACAAAAGAATCCGACATATTGAGTTGTTCCATATGGGGCGTGAAAGCGCCTTTGACAACCATATTGTGAACGGAATAATAAATGTCCAGCGGTCGGGGCAGATAAATCGTGCCGGCGTGGTTGAGCGTTGCCGAAAAGGCTAAATTATCGACGATATGGCGCAAACCTTTTTGCCGATCTGCCAAATTCAGCGCCCCGTTTATCTGTCCGTTGACATTTAATTGCAGCCCTTTAAAAATCGGCAAAGCAAATGCCAGCTGCGTTACATCGAGTTCTTTGAAATTGGCTTCGAAAGACAACAGCTTGTTTTGAGTATTGTATAAACCCGTCAGCCAAAATGGCGTGAATTGGCCGTCTATGTATAAAGTTGTTGTTCCCTGAATATCCAATTCATCCCGGCTGCGTTTTTCCATGGAAAAATTAAATTCCGGAATCAAAACAGACGTGTTTTGCGATTTCATATCTAAAACGAATTCGCCTTTTTCAATAACAAAGCGATCTAATGAAACCATATGGTTTAAAATAAAAGTCATGGAATCGATAATGACAGCCGACGCCGATGCGGAGGATGGCGTCTTTTCCTGTTTTTCCGAAACAAGAATGTTTAAATACGGTTTTTCCAAATAAAGAGACGTCGGGATAAAATCGCCTTTAATCAGGCCTAAAATACTTAAGGACACATTGCCTTCGGGAATCAGCGCTAAAATCGTGTCATCCGGTCGGTAAACGGTCAGATTGGTGACTTTAATATCTAATAAATGGCCGCGTTTTAGGGCCAATTCCAAGTAAGCTTTGTCAATTTCGACGGTTAAATCCGACTCTTCGGGCGTTAAGACATCGGCCAGAATCGGTGCGACATATTTCAGTTCAACGGGTTCTTTGGCTAACCGCCAAATACCTAAAATAAACAAAACGAACATCAGCGCCAGCACGATTTCGACCAAGCGCCAGATGAGTTTTGCTATTCCCTGAAATATCCCCGTTTTTTTCATTTAATGAACCTGTTGACCAAAGACGTTTTCCATGAAAAATAAAGCAAAAAAACAAATGATGGCAGCCAATACGGGCGTCCAAATCCAAGCGCGCATCACGCGAAACAGTTCATAAATTTTTAAACCTTGCCCTTTTTTGTTTAAAGAAACGCCGACGACGCCGCCGATAATGGCGCCGGCACTGGACAAAGGAACCAACGGAACGGCCGGCAATCCGTGCCGGGTTAAAAATAAATGCAACGAGGTGGATGAAAACAAAAATAAAACCAATGCATGCGCCATTACGACGACCCATGCTTCAATCGGAGACATTTTTAACATGTTGTTTCCGACGGTTTTAATTACGTCGTGCGAATAAGTGTAAATGCCGACAGCGATGGCAATCGCGCCTAATAAAAACAGTTGTTGATCAGACGAAAAAACAAACAAATGCCCGATCGGAAGGGGCTTTAACGGCACAACGGACATGAACGGCCCCATAACGTTGGCGATGTTGTTTGCGCCCAAGCTGTACGCAGAAAAAGCGCCGGCTAAAATTAATCCCAATCGGGTATAAGCGTCTTGATATAAAAGAGGGACGGGTTTGGCTTTTAAATAGGTTTTGACCCCCATCATCAGCAAAAAAGCAACAAGCGCTGCCAAAAGCGGGCTGGTAAACCATGAAACAACGATTTCGGTAATGATAACAAGATCAACATGCGTGTGGCTGTAAATGCTCCACCCGACAATGCTGCCGACAATGGCTTGCGTTGCGGAAACAGGAATGCGTGCCTGTGTCATAAGCAGCATGGTTAAAGCCGCCGCCAAAGCCGTCATAAACGCACCGGGCAGTGTATTGATTTTCCCCAGTCCTTCCAACGTCTCGGAGACGCCCTGACCGCTGATGACGGCGCCTAAAATCACGAATACGCTGGCGATAAAGGCGGCCTTTTTGAACGAAACCATTTTGGTGCCGATCGCCGTGCCGAAAACACTGCTCATGTTATTGGCGCCCAGAGTCCACCCCAGGAATAAACCGCTGCTTAAAAAAAAGAGAGTTGCCATATCCATTAAAAGGACCTCTTGACGGAGATGACGGTTAATGTATCGGCCACATCTTCCGCAATATCGGAAATATCTTCAATCGCCGCCTCAAATGATTTCAGCTGCAATTTGTGCGCCAACTCCAAACCCGGATTGTCAAAAATCTGGCGTTTTAAGTCAGTGCCTTGTAAATCCGCCTGTTTTTCGAAAAACATGACTTTGTGAAGCGTATTTTCAATCTCGCCGTTCATGGCAAAAAAGCTGCGCGAAGAAGCAACCAGCGCTTCGGTACAATCGATCACCGTTTGAGTCAGTTCTTTGAAACCGATATGATAATTTTCCGGAATAACGGGTTTTTCAATCGAATACATGTAAAGGCTGCTTTCGTATTTATTGATGACGCGGTCAACGCCTTCCAACAGTTCCAAAACATCCGCGCGGGAATCCGGCAGCAAAGTGTGTTCGTAAAGCTGTGATTCAACGTCTCGGCGCAATTGGTCGTTTCGCGTTTCAAAAGCGCTGACTTGTTTGAGCTTTTGTGAAAAATCTTCATTGTTTCCTTGCTCTAAATAAAGAGTGACGGCCCGTTGGAATAACAAGCCGCCTTCCGAAACGTTGTTGAAAAACTCGGTGATTTTGTTGTCAATTTCACGCGTTTTTTTAAAAATGGTAAAGTCGTTCATGAGCCCCCCTTCGCTTACGATGTCGTCGGTTCTAAATGCGACGCCAAAGCTGCCGATAAAAATAAATCAATATCTCCGTTTAAAACACCGTTTGTGTCAGATGTTTCAACCTCTGTTCTTAAATCTTTGACCAATTGATACGGTTGAAGAACATAAGATCGAATTTGATGCCCCCAACCGATGTCGGCTTTGCTGTCTTCAATGTTTTTTGTTTTTTCAGCCCGTTTTTGCAGTTCAAATTCATACAATCGCGCTCGCAACATGGACCAAGCTTCGTCTCTGTTGGCGAATTGAGACCGTTGATTTTGGCATTGAACGACAATGCCGGTCGGTAAATGCGTAATCCGGACGGCGCTGTCTGTTTTATTAATGTGTTGTCCGCCGGCACCGGAAGCGCGGTAAGTATCAATCCGACAGTCTGCCGGGTTGATGTCAATATGAATACTGTCATCAATGACGGGATAGACCCAAACGGAAGCAAAACTCGTGTGTCGCCGGGCATTGGCATCGAACGGAGAAATACGAACCAGTCGATGAACGCCGCTTTCGGTTTTAAGCCAGCCGTACGCATTTTTGCCTTTTACTTTGATAATAACGGATTTGATGCCGGCTTCTTCGCCGGGACTTTCTTCCAAAAATTCAACTTTGTAATGATGCTTGTTCGCCCAGCCGTTGTACATACGCAGCAGCATATCCGCCCAATCTTGCGCTTCCGTTCCGCCGGCGCCGGCATGAATTTCCAAAAAAGTATCATTGGGATCCGCTTCTCCGGAAAGCAGGCTTTCCAATTCTTTGGTTGCCGCTTCTTTTTGTAATTCAAACAGCTGGTTTTCCGTATCCGCCAACACGGCCGTGTCATTTTCCGCTTCCGCCAGTTCGATTAAATCCATACAGTCTTTTAATCGTTGAGCCAATGAATCATAATCATGTAATTTTTCTTGTAACCGGTTTTTTTCCGTCATCAGCTTTTGTGCATTTTCAGGCGCATCCCATAAATGCGGGTCAGCCGTCAATGCGTCCAGTTCAGACAAGCGCATGCGGGCATTGTCGACGTCAAAGATACCTCCTTTGCAATTCCAGCGATTGCAAAACGGCAGTTTGAGCGGCTATCACTTCAGCTTTCATTAATAAAGGCCTCCTACGTCCGGAATGTCATCTTGTGTCGAGGGAGCAATCACTTCTTCTCCGACTTCAATTTCACCGATAACGGGTGCATCTTTGCGCACGTCGGTTTCTTTCCGGAAAGCTTCGGTAATGATTAATTTATCCCCCGGTTTGGCCGGCTTTCCGGTGTTATAATTGACACGCACCAGTTTGACCCCGGGCGGTACACGGAACGGAATATCCGGTTTGTCTTTTAATGCTTCTTTCATAAAGTCGCGGAAAATCGGCGCAGCCACAACGCCGCCGGTATCTTTGGGACCCAATGTCTGCGGATTGTCAAACCCGACAAAAACACCGACAACCAAATCAGGCGAAAATCCGATAAACCACGTGTCGATATTGTTGTTGCTGGTTCCGCTTTTGCCGGCCAACGTTCTGCCGACGGTTTGGGCAATTTTTCCCGTTCCGCGTTGAACAACGCCGGTCATAATGTTGACCATTTGATAGGCACTGACCGGGTCTTGAATTTGTTCGCGCTCATCCGGAATTTGAGGCACGACGGCATTCGTCGATTCATCGGACTGGCACATCAGGCAAGGCCGTTTATCATGCTTGTAAATGGTTTTTCCGTTTCTGTCCTGAATCCGATCAATCAGGTTCGGCGTAATTTTTTTGCCGCCGTTGACAAGCATGGCGTAAGCGGAAGTTAACCGCAAAAGGGTTGTTTCCCCCGATCCCAAAGCAATGGATAAAACGGGCGGCAGATTATCGGCAATGCCGAATTTCTTGGCATATTGAACCGTTTTTTGAATGCCGACGGCCTGTGCCAATCGAATGGTCATCAGGTTTCGGGACTTTTCGATGCCGATCCGCAATGTGCTGGGGCCGTAGAAAATTTTGGTATAATTGCGCGGTTTCCATTTTTCTTGACCGGGTCCCTGATCAACGACCAGCGGAGCATCCAAAATCAATGTGGACGGCGTAAACCCGGAATCCAGCGCCGTTAAATACACAAACGGTTTGAAAGATGAGCCCGGCTGCCGATAAGCTTGAACGGCGCGGTTGAATTGAGACCGTTTAAACGACAAACCGCCGACCATGGCAAGCACGCGTCCGGTATGCGGATCCAAAGCCACAATCGCGCCGTCAACCAGCGGGAATTGCCGCAGTGTGTACAATGGCAGATGATCCGTATTTGACCGCGGTTCGACAAAAATGACATCGCCGACTTTTAAAACATCGCTCGGTTTTTTAATTTCCGTTGCGGAAATATGCCCTTCGGGCAACGCTTTTCTGGCCCATTTTAAATCTTTTAGAATAATGTATCCTTTTTCATCGGGGGACAACAAAATGGTTGCCTGTTCGTCCGATAAATGGGAGACAACGGCTTTGCGCCAAGAGTCGGGATAATACGACGGCATCGCTACTTTTTCCAGTTGCTCCGGCCACGTGTCATCCATTTTAATGTGAGCCGCCGGCCCGCGGTAACCGTGCCGACGATCATATGCCATTAACCCGTTTGTCAATGTGTCTACGGCAATATTTTGCAAATGCGGATCCAACGACGTCCGGATGGAAAGCCCGCCGTGATAAAGAGCGTCCTCTCCGTATTTCTTTTCAATCATCCGACGAATTTCTTCATTGTAATAATCGGCGTTTTTAACGGTTTCGCTGATTTCGCGTTCTTGAACTACAATCGGTTCTTTTTTGGCAATTTCAGCTTCTTCCTGACTGACGTATCCGTTTTCAACCATTCGATCCAATACCCAATTGCGCCGCTCCGTAGCGCCTTCCGGATTTTTAATCGGATTATAATTGTTGGGGCCTTTCGGTAAAGCTGCCAAAAACGCCGTTTCCGCGAGCGTTAATTCATCCAAAGATTTATTAAAGTACATCAATCCGGCCGCCGCCACACCGTAAGAGCGCATGCCTAAATAAATTTGATTCATGTACAGTTCCAAAATGTGGTCTTTATCAAATGTTTGTTCAATGCGTCGAGCCAACAAAGCTTCTTTGATTTTGCGCTTGAACGACATTTCGTTGGTCAACAGAAAGTTTTTGGCAACCTGTTGCGTGATGGTGGAAGCACCGACCAATCGCCGATTGGTGCCGATATTTTTTAAGTTAATAACGACCGCGCGGGCGACGCCCACAAAATCAATTCCGTTGTGTTTATAAAAGTTTTTGTCTTCCGCCGAAATAAAAGCATGGATGACTTGCTTCGGAATTGCCGTAATCGGCACATAGATTCGTTTTTCTTCAGCATATTCGGCCAACAACTGGCCGTCATTTGCATAAAGGCGGCTGGTAATGAGGGGTTCATATACTTCCAATTGATGGAAATCGGGCAAATCTCTTGAAAAGTGAACCGCGACAAACAGCCCGATTCCGAGCATAACGAAACAGCCTAAAAAGAACAGGCTGACCATCATAGATAAAAATCGCATCAAAAAACCTTTTTTCATGAGCATAAAGATAGCGAATTTCTTTGCTTTTGGCAACTTTTATTTATCAAAAGTTACTTGATAGGCGCGAATGCCCAAAGCTTGTGCACCTTGAATGTCTTTTTCAAAATTATCGCCGATCATGACGGCATCCTTTGGAGCAACCTTTATTTTTTCAAGCGCACGCAGAAACATGCCAGCGTGCGGTTTGTCGATTCCGACTTCGTCATTGGCAACAACGTAGTCGATATAACGGGTCAATTTCAAACGATTTAATTTTTGCACCTGAATGCCGGCGAATAAGTCCGTTACCAAACAAACCGGGATGCGCCGGTGTTTGCAGCTTTTTAAAAAGGCAACGGCGTGCGGGTCTGGTTTGATGCCCTTTAACAGATATTTAAAGTACGTTTTTTCTAATTTTTGCCCCCACAGATAAGGTTTTTCAATGTGTTGCGATTCCATCAAACGTTGAAACATCGTGTATCGGCAGTGCGCGGAAGGAACGGTTCCCAAATCGGCAAACAAGCGTGTCCATTGCTGTTTGTAAAGGCGGTAAAAATCATCAAAAGAAAGAGGTAAGACCGATTGAACGCGATTATGAACTTTATGAAGAGCATACAGGTTGGCGTCCTCGAACGAATAAAGCGTGTCATCCAAGTCGATTAAAACGCCTTTGACGTTTTCCAGAGGGATTTGCGGAAAAATAATTTTTTTCATTTGAAATATGCCCCATAAATCGTTATATCTTAATTCATACGTTAACAGAAAACGGATCAGGTGACAAGAGAGGACAAATGAAGATAACTTTTGATTCATGTAAAGGCAAAATGAAAGGGCTTGTTTTAGCCCCTGTTTTTGAAAAAGGGGGTGTGCCCGAACGATTAAAACAGGAAGATCCGAACGGCTTTATTGCCAAAGCGATGAAAGCCGATGCGTTCAAGGGAAAAGAAGGCCAATTGTGTGTTGTCTTTTTGCCGGACTTGCGTGTGATTTTAGTCGGCGCGGGAGATAAAGCCAAAGCCGATGCGCGGACGTTTGAAAAAATCGGCGGTCGGATAGCGGCTATTGCCAAACCGTTGAAACGGGAAACGCTGATGATTTGCACCAGCGGCGTTAAAGAAGTCTCTTTACCCGGGACACATGTTGCGGCCGAACTGGCCTTCGGATTCGGATTGGGGGCTTATTCGTTTGATGTTTACAAGGAAAAGAAAGAAGACGATGTTCCAATAGAAGAAGTCATCATTTCGGGGCCGGATCCTGAAGCGGCGCAAAAGGCTTTTGAACCGTTGGCGGCTATTTTGGACGGTGTTTATGAAACCAGAGATTTGGTCAGTGAACCGTCAAACATGATGACGCCGTCTGAATTTGTCGACGTTGCGGAATCGATTAAGATTAAGGGCTTTGACACGGATGTGTTAGACGCCAAACAAATGAAAAAGCTCGGGATGAATTTGGTGCTGGGCGTCGGGCAAGGATCCGCGCATGAACCGTATTTGCTGATTGTCAAATATATGAAAGGCAAAAAGGGGGATGCGCCGCTCTTGTTGGTCGGGAAAGGCGTTTGTTTCGACAGCGGCGGGATCAGTTTAAAACCCGGTCGCGATATGGGTGATATGAAGTACGATATGGCCGGTGCGGCGGCTGTGTTGGGCACGATGATGAGCATTGCCAAAATGGGCTTGAAAACCAATGTTGTGGCTGTGATGCCGTTGGTGGAAAACATGCCTTCCGGTTCGGCATTAAAGCCCGGAGACGTGGTGCAGTCTATGTCCGGTAAAACGGTGGAAATCCTGAATACGGATGCGGAAGGCCGGTTAATTTTGGGCGATGCCGTTTGGTACGGACAGGAAAAATTCAAACCGGATACGGTGATTGATCTGGCGACGTTGACGGGAGCGATTCATTATTCCGTCGGATCCGAATATGCCGGATTATTCACGACGGACGATGCGTTAGCCGATCAGTTGAAAACGGCGGCGGATGAAACGGTGATGGATCATGTGTGGCGGCTGCCGTTGCATGAAAATTATGATAAGCTGCTTCATTCGGACATTGCCGATATGGCGAATTTAGCCAGCTCACCGGAAGCCGGGTCTTCGACGGCGGCTCATTTTATCGGCCGGTTTATTCAACCGGATGTGAAGTGGGCGCATTTGGATATTGCATCGATGGCTTGGACGAAAAAGGATTTACCGTGCGCGCCGAAAGGAGCAACCGGATTCGGGGTTCAATTGTTGACTCGGTTTATTTTAAATACAAGAGTATCGTAAATGAGAGCAGTTGTTCAACGCGTTTTGTCTTCTTCCGTAACGGTAGACGGCAAAACGGTAGGTTCCATCAACGCCGGTGTGAATATTTTGTTAGGCGTTCATCAAAATGATACGCCGGCGCAGGCTCAATGGCTGGCGGAAAAGATTGCACACCTGCGGATTTTCGAAGATGATGCCGGCAAGATGAATAAATCTTTGCGAGATGTCGGCGGTTCGGCATTAGTGATTTCGCAGTTCACATTATACGGAGACTGTGAAAAAGGGCGGCGGCCGTCTTTTACACAGGCTGCCGGTCCGGGACCGGCCAAGGCATTGTATCAGTCTTTTATGGAGGCGTTGAAAGCTTGGGATGTGCCGGTCGAAGCCGGAATCTTCCAAGCGGATATGAAAGTCAGCATCCTCAATGACGGGCCCGTAACGGTGATTGTGGATACGCCGGCCGTGAAAGAAAAAACAGAGCCGGTTATGACGGATGAAAATCCGTTAGGGCTGCGGTCAAAAGAATGGATTCGGTTCCAAAAAGAAGCCGAACAATTAAAACGAAATTTGCTTTTACGAAAAAAACAAGGAAGAAAGAATGGATAAAATTCGCGTCATCGGCGGGAACGCCTTGAAAGGAACCATCGTTGTCAAAGGGGCAAAAAATGCGGTTTTGCCGTTAATGGCTTGTGCTTTGTTGACGGATGATGAAATGGTTTTTGAAAATGTACCGCATTTGGCTGATATTAACACGATGACACAGGTTTTGCGGCATTTGGGGGCTGATGTGACGCATGAA
Organism: uncultured Alphaproteobacteria bacterium; assembly: GCA_944391545.1. Classification (GTDB taxonomy): domain Bacteria; phylum Pseudomonadota; class Alphaproteobacteria; order CAAHEQ01; family UBA3637; genus CALXXA01. Next base: position 1,340 of record CALXTZ010000035.1, on the reverse strand, counting down.
AACGAAACGTTGCGGGTGCGCGCGAATGCAATCCGAAATTTTGATGCGCCGTATGAACTGGTTTCCAAAATGCGCGCCAGCTTTTGGGTGTTGGGGCCGTTGTTGGGACGGTTTCACCAAGCTAAAATTTCTTTGCCGGGCGGATGCGCTATCGGTACGCGGCCGATTGACCGGCACTTATATGCAATGGAACGATTGGGTGCACAGATTAGTATTCAAAATGGGTATGTTCAGGCGACGTCATCCGGCCGGTTAAAGGGCAATAAAATCATTTTTCAACCGACGGTCGGCGGGACAATGAATGCGCTGATGGCGGCTGTTTTGGCAACGGGAACAACGGAAATTGTCAATGCGGCGGCAGAACCGGAAGTAACGGATTTGGCGCGATGCCTTAATCAAATGGGCGCTAAAATTTCGGGCGTCGGGACGCGTCGGTTGTTAGTCGAAGGCGTTGACAGCCTGCACGGAACGACTTATAAAGTTGTTCCGGATCGGATTGAAGCGGCGACTTATGCGGTGGCGGCCGGGATTACGCACGGTGAGCTTTATATCGAAAATGCCCATTTATATTTGATGGAAGACGTGGCTTTTGTTTTATCGCGGATGGGACTGGACGTTATTGAAAAAGACAACGGTTTGTTTGTCAGCGGAAAAAATTGTGAGTTGGTGGCAACCGATATTGTGACGGAAGAATTTCCGGGTTTTCCGACGGATTGTCAGGCGCAGGTCATGGCTTTGATGTGTTTGGCCAAAGGGACGTCAACCGTGACCGAAAACATTTTTGAAAATCGGTTCATGCATGTTCAAGAGTTGGTTCGAATGGGGGCCAATATTCATATTCAAGGCACGCGAACGGCTGTTGTCCGCGGTGTTGATCATTTGTCCGGAGCGCCGGTGATGGCGTCTGATTTACGTGCGTCTGCCGCGTTGGTTTTAGCCGGGTTGGCCGCCGAAGGAGAAACCATTATCAACCGTATTTATCATTTGGATCGGGGATATGATCGATTGGAAGAAAAACTTCGGTCGGTCGGTGCGGATATTGTTCGTTTCCGTCCCATCGGTGATGAAGAAATTTAAGAAAGAGAACAAAGGCCGTTCACGGGACGGCCTTTGTTTAATGTACAATTCAACGGGTTGCCTTTATAAGGTATGTCTCTGTTTGCCGATGGTGATAGAAATTGCTTTTGCCTTAAAGGGTTGTTTTCTTTTCGGCCAACATGCGACGTGCAACGTCCATGGAACACGATCCTTTGCTTTCGGTGTAGCAAGACATACCTTCAGCATTGAAAAAAACAAACAAGGCACAATCCGGCGCTTTGAACACCCAAGTCTGATGCGGT
>CALXTZ010000034.1 GCA_944391545.1 uncultured Alphaproteobacteria bacterium | reverse complement strand
GTTACACCAAACAGAGCGTATTGTATTTATATGTATGTCTTTTCCGGGGGGGGGGGGGTAATTGTCGAACGATTGAAGAGAGGCATCATTTAATCTCCTTTTTATGCTTTCTTTATAGAATAAAAAATTGAAATTGTCAAGCATATTCTGTTTTTTCGGATAGGTTTTAAAAAAAGGCTTGCCAAGATTTTAAAAACGTGCCATCCTTTTAAAGTTAACAAAAGGTTTTGATATGAACATGCAAAATACATTTTTTTGGGGCTTTTATTTTACTGAGGATAAACAACTCGGGATACCCCATGCATGATTGAATCAAAATAAGAAAAAGAGCAGAGCGGGTTTCATCCCCGCTCTTTTTTTATGTCAAAAAGGAAAGGAAAAATGACTGAAACAGAAAGAACAGCAGAAGAAAAAAAAGCAGATCGGCGGCTATTCAATGCCATTATGTCGGCCGAATGGAAAGAAGCGATAATGAGTTTGGAGCAAGCGCCGCGTCCGGACATTAATCAATTAATTGCCGTTGAATTGAGCGCTCGATCTTCTTCGGGAGAACAAATAACGCTGGCAATTGACGGCGTTCGTTCCGGTGTTGATTCTTTATTTACGATGGCTTTACGGCGGCATATGTTCCCGGTTTGCGATAAAATGATAGAAATGGGCGTTGATATGATGTTGCCGGACGGACGCGGGGCCGTCGTTCGTCAAATCATCCAAAATGATACGGTTGCCGCCCGTTACATGCAGGCTCGGCTGGCTCCGCAGAAAGTCGGTCGACAAGTTCCGCTTTCTGCGCCCGTTCGTTCTTTGGAACGATGCGCCGGATAAAAAAGAGCCCCCGTTTCAGGGGGCTTTTTTAATGCCGAAGATCGATTAGAAATCGTCTTTGGCACGCGGTCCGGCAACTTTCTCCGCCATCGTTTGGAAAATAACGTAAAGCGACGGCACAAAGAAAATAGCCACAAACGCCGAGAAAGCCATTCCGCCGAAAATGGCAGAACCGACAGCTCGCCGAGACAAAGCGCCCGCACCCGTTGCAATAATCAACGGCAGGAATCCCATCAGGGACGAAATCGCCGTCATCATAATGGCACGGAACCGTAAGGCGCCGCCTTTCATGGCTGCTTCTTGAATTGAATCGCCTTCAATTTCATGACGGTCTTTGGCAAATTCCACCAACAAAATAGCGTTTTTCGCCGCCAACCCGACTAACACGATTAATCCGATTTGGGCGTACAAGTCGTCAAAAATCCGATATGTCGGGTTTTTACTTTGCCACCAAATCATTAAAATCGCTCCCAAGAAGCCGACGATAATCGACAACATCACGGAAATCGGCAATGTCCAGCTTTCATACAAACCGACCAGGAACAAATAACCGAACAAAAACGCCATGATAAAGACGATGGCCGTTTGTCCGCCGGCTTCCAATTCTTGAACCGCCGTTCCTGTCCATTCGTATTTATATCCGGCCGGCAGAATTTCTTCGGAAATTTCGGCCATCGCCTGAATGGCATCACCGGAGCTGTAGCCGGAAGCGTTGGCGCCCGTGATTTTTAAAGCCCGATAGTTATTGTACCGTTGAATGCTGGAAGCCCCGATCGTGTCTTTAATTTGAACCAAAGACCGCAAAGGCACCATTTCTCCTTTGTTGTTTTTCAGTTCGATTTTAAAGATGTCTTCTTTTGTTGAACGATCATTCATATCGCCTTGTAACATCACCTGCCAAGACCGACCGTATAAGTTAAAGTCGTTGATGTAAGTGCCGCCCAAAATCGCCTGCATCGTGTTGAAAATGTCGGAAACGGAAACCCCGAGCGCATACGCTTTTTCACGGTCAACCGTTACGCTTAAACGCGGGCTGTCCACGCGATAGAACGTCATCACGTTTGCCAATGCCGGATTTTCGGCCGCTTTGGCAATGATTTGGTTCGCTACTTTGACCAATTCTTCCGGGCTGGCTCCTTCGGTTGTTTGCAACATGTATTCAAATCCGTCCGTGGAAGAAGCCCCCATCAACGCCGGTAAGTTAAACGGCATGACAATCGCGTCTTTAATGTCGGCGGTTGCTTTGGAGAAGTTTCGAATCACGCCGTCAACCAACAAGTCCGGAGACTGCCGTTTTTCGTAATCATCCAAGTTAACCACGATAAAGGCACTGTTGGAAGCTGCCCCGCCGGCCAGCATGCCGTATCCGGCCACTGTCATGACGCCGCGGACACCCGGAATATTTAAAGCCCGTTCTTCGACCTGTTTGGCCACTTCAACCGTTCTGTTCAAGGAGGCACCGGACGGCAGCTGAACTTCGCACATGAAAGCCCCTTGATCTTCGGCCGGCAAGAACCCGGTCGGCGTGGTTTTAAATAAGAAAACGGCTAACCCGGCGACAATCAGCAACGCCGGAATAACACCCCATGAGTGTGGAATAATTTTTCCGATAACGGCAGCATATCCTTTACGCAGCCATTCAACGGCATCCATGGCTTTGGTGACAAGCCAATTGTGTTTTTCATTCGGCCGCATGAGCAACCGAGCTAACGCCGGCGACAAAGTCAATGCGTTAACGGCAGAAATCGTCACGGCACAGGACACCGCAACCGCGAACTGCCGGTACAGCATACCCGTAATGCCGGGCAGGAAAGCAACCGGGACGAACACGGCCAACAAAATTAACGTTGTCGCGATAATCGGGTTCGTGATTCGGTCCATTGATTTTTTGACGTAATTGGCCGGTTTTTCTTTGGGATTCATTTCCATGACGGATTCAACGTCTTCCACCACCACGATGGCATCATCCACCACCACCCCGATGGCCAGAACCAATGCCAGCAAAGACACCGTGTTCAATGTAACTCCTAATGCCGCCATACCTGCAAATGCACCGATTAAGGATACAGGAATGGCAAACAAAGGAATAACGGTTGTCCGGACGGAACCCAAGAAGAAATAAATCACCAACACGACCAAAATGAACCCTTCAATCAACGTGCTTTCGATTTCGGCCATGGACATGCGCACGAAGGCAGCATTATCGAACATCATTTTGACTTCCAACGTGATCCCGGTCGCAACGTCAATCGCGTTGGAGCCCGGAGACTGGAACACGGCCAAAGCCACCGCCGGTTTTCCGTCATAACGGCTTAACATTTCTTCACTTTTGGCGCCCAGTTCAACGCGTGCGACGTCTTTTAATTTTAAGTAGGAACCGTCCCGATTAGCACGGATAATAATATTCTCAAACTCTTCGACGGAAGTTAATCGGCCTTGAGACGTTAACGTAATTTGGAACAATTGATCTTTCGGTGCCGGCATAGACCCGATCCGACCGACGGAAGCTTGAATGTTTTGACTTTGAACGGCACTGATGATGTCTGATGTTGACAATTTCAAACTTTTCAGTTTGTCATCGCTGACCCAGATACGCATACTGTAATCGTAGTTACTGAAGACTTGAATATCGCCGACGCCTTTCACGCGCGCCAGTTCGTCTTTCATGTTGATTAACACATAGTTCGTCAGAAATTTGTTATCATACCGCCCGTCTTCGGAAACGATTTCAAAAATCTGCAACATGGAAGACATACGTTGGCGGACGGAAATCCCTTGTTTCATTACGTCTTCCGGCAATTTGGATTCGACTTGCTTGACGCGGTTTTGAACGTTCATGGCTGCTGTATCCGGGTCGGTTCCGACGTTAAATGTTACCGTCAAGTTATAACTGCCGTCATCGGAAGAAGTCGAAGACATATAAAGCATGTCTTCCACCCCGTTGACCGCCGATTCGATTTGTTGAGCGACGGAACTTTCAATCACTTCCGCGTTGGCGCCCGGATAAGTGGCGCTGACGGACACTTGCGGCGGCGTAATATTCGGGAATTGTTCAATCGGCAGCATAAAAGCTGATAAAGCGCCGGCAATTGTAATCACAATCGAAACGACGATGGCAAGCCGCGGCCGCTTAATAAAAACGTCAGCAATCATCTTTATACTCCTTCGGCCATCGGTGTTGTTTCATCGGATGAAGCCGGTTCTGTTTCTTCGACGGAGCCTTTTTCATCGGCATCGATTTTTTGAATAACCGGTTGAACGTGCGCCCCCAGCATTCGAGCGGCTTTTTGGTAATTGTTCAACAAGATTTTGTCTCCGATTGCCAGGCCTTTTTCAACGATGGTATACCCGCTGGTGAGCTCCAATCCGACTTCAATTCGGCGCAACTCCAGAACATTGTCAGCGTTAACGACATATACGAAAGCACCTGCCAAATCGCGTTGAATAGCCACTTGCGGCACCAATAAAGCCTTTTGCGGCGTTTTGAATTTCATGTTAATCCGACCGTATTGCCCGGAAATGAGATTATTATCCGGATTGGGGAAAGAAACGCGCATTTTCAATGTATTCATTTGCGGATCCAATTCGATGTCAACGAAGTTTAATTTTCCTTGGAACGGATAAGTCGAACCGTTGGCAAATTGGAATGTGATATCCATTCCTTCGGTTTCATTCGTTTTGTCCGCTTCTTGAATGAATTCGCGCATTTGCAATAATTGGTTTTCGGAAACCGAGAACACCGCGTACATCGGCGTTGTGGAAACGATGGACGCCAATTCGCCCGAATCCGGTCCGATTAAAGCACCGACGCTGTAAACGGATTCGCCGATGCGGCCGCTGATGGGCGCTTTGATGTCCGTGTAATCCAAATCCAGTTGAGCGATAACAAGCTCGGATTGAGCCTGTTTCACGCCGGCCACGGCAGAACTGTATTCCGCTTCCCGCTGATCCAACGTCGCTTCGGAAATGTCCTTTGTTTTAATCAGATTTTGAGCCCGTTTGAATTGAGCTGCTGCGTTTTGTTCGTTTGCTTCGGCGTTGGCTAAATTCGCTTCGCCTTTGCGAACGTTAGCTTCAAACTGATCTTTTTCGATTTCGAAAAGCAATTGACCTTCTTTGACAAAGTCCCCTTCATTGAACAGCCGTTTCATTAAAAAACCGGTCACCCGCGCCCGAACGGCGACTTTATCTTTGGCTTCGATTTTGGAAACGAAACTTAAAGAGGGATAAAATTCACTTTTTTGCAAGACCATGACATCCATCGGCATTATGCCCGCTTGCTGTGTTTGAGCCGGTTGATGCATGTATTGATAACCGAAAAAGGCAGCCCCGACGGCAGCCAATGCAAGAACGCCGATTGTTAATTTTTTCATTTTTTTCCTCTTTTGTTTCAATTAATTCACCTCATTTCATATATCGTTTTTATGAAATTGGCAAGAAGAAAATCAAAAATCAGTGTTGTTTTTCGCTTCTTTGGCGGCGTTTGGTTTTTTGCAGGACGAATAAGCGGCCGAAAGATTTTTCGGACGGCTCCAAATCCAGGCCGATTTCTTCGACGGAACAGCCGTCCATTTTGCGGACAATCAATTCAACGGTATCCAATCGGAACCGATCGCCGACTTCGATGTCGGCAAAGTTTTGGTTTAAAACGTCGCAAATGGTTTTGTCCTGCATTCTTTTATCGATTTTGATGCCGTACAATAACACCAACTCTTTTAACGGCGTATCGGGCTTCAAAGTAAAGTCTCCGAAATCTTCGCTGTTGAGCGTTAACCCGCCGCCGTAAAGGGAATCCAAAAATTGAATCTTCTTTTCGGACGAGGCAAATAAATAGACCCTGTCATCCGGTTTTAAAGACTTAATGTTATACGCGTTATAGGAAATGCCTTCGCGTTTAACGATTATCGGCATGGCCCATTTCGGAATCGGTTTGCCGTGCACGGCCGGTGTATTTTCGGACAGTTTGTAACTGACAAGATAGCTGTCCGAGAGACCCGGCAAATCGACTTCGGATTTTTCGGCCGGCTTTTCGACGATCGGCAGCGTCACATGACACATCCGCGCCACGGGGATGATGAAAAAGCCTTGAATGGCCAGGCTCATTAACACCATTAAGAAAATGATGTTAAAGAATGTTTCGGCATACGGCAGGTGCATCACAAGCGGCGTTAAGGCCAGCAAAATGGATGTTGCGCCGCGCAAACCCACAAAAGAGATGAAAACTTTTTCCAAAAGAGTGTATTTAAACGGTGCCAAACACAAAAACACGGCGAGCGGCCTTGAAACAACAATCAATAAAGCACCTAAAATCATGGACGGCGTAAAGACGCTCGGAAATTCGGAGACATTGGCATAAAGCCCTAAAGACATAAACATGATGATTTGGCACAGCCACGTTAAGGTTGTTTGAACGCGCAAGATTTGGTGATGGCCGTGCAATTTGGAGTTGCCCAAAAAAATCCCGGCGATGTAAAGGGCCAAGAATCCGCTGCCGCCCAAAACGTTTGTAACGGCAAAGCCGGCAATGACCATGGCAATCAGTAAAATCGGGTAAAGCGCGGTATCAAGTTCAACTTTGTTGATGATTTTCTTGACAACGTAGGCAATGCATAAGCCCGCGATGGCACCGATGCCCATTTGTTCGATAAAATTGGTAAATAACCGCCAGGAAAAGCCGTCGGCATGGGCTTGAATGAGGGTTATGAAAGAAAACGTCAAAAAGATGGCCATCGGATCATTGGAACCGGATTCGATTTCCAAAGTGGATTTAATTTTATCGCGAACGGACACACCGCCCATGCGCAACAGGAAAAAGACGGAAGCGGAATCGGTTGAGCTGATGATGGCAGCCAGCAACATGGCCTGAAGCCATGAAATGTTTAAAATGTAATAAGCGGCCGGCGCCAATAAAAGTGTTGTCAACAAAACCCCGACGGTAGCCAATAAAAGTGATGGAACTGCCGTCATACGATAGCTTTTAAATGATGTTTGATAACCACTGTCAAACAAAATTAAGGCCAACGCGACATTGCCGATAAAAAAAGCCATTTTCGCCGAGTGGAAACCGACAAGGCCCAATCCGCCGCCGTCTCCGACCATTAATCCGATACACAAGAAAACCAAAATCAACGGAATATTGGCTTTTGTGGAAACCAGGCTGGTCAGAATGCTGAAAATCAGCAGCGCAGACATCAAAAGAAGCGGAAAATTCACAAAATCCATTTAATGCTGTACCTTTTTGCGTTGTTCCTTTAAACCTGTTAACTTTTCGCTGACCGCAGCCGTATCCCGACCCGTTTTTTCAAGCCGGCCGTACATGCGGTCGATTTCTTTTCTTAAATAGGCTTTTTCGACTTTTTGCGCCAGCGTTTGTTTTTCTTTCGTCGTTCCGTGCGCGCGCGTTTTATCCATGGCCGCCAAAATATTCTTAACACTTAACCGCGGCGCATTGCTTTTTTCTTCCAATACGTAAGGCAAGTCATAAATAATGGCCTGAACGTATTCCAAAACATCTTTGATGGTTTCGGGCATCGGATAGCGGTATTTTAACACTTCAAAGGCGACGCCGGCTTCATCGCTGTTGTCAACGACGATGAACGGGAACGATGATGAAAAGCCTTTTAAATGGATTTCTTTTAAATACTCCAACACATGATGATAATGTCCGTTGACATTAAAAATGATAAAAGGTTTCAATGGTAAAAAGCCGTCCTGCATGGCGACACAATCATACACCAACTCGTCCAGCGTTCCGATGCCGCCCGGTGCAAAAATCACAAAGTCCGCGTTTAACAATTGGTTTTTGCGTTCTTCCAACGTGTGTGCAACGATGACTTCTTTGACTTGATTAACGATTTCATCTTTCTGACACAAAGATAAGTATTCTTTGGTAGTGATGCCTTGAATCGGAATTTGTTGTTCTTTGTGTTGCTCGGTCCATACTTTTAAAACGCCTTTAGCCACGGCGCCCATAATGCCTTGCCCGGACAGGCCGAAGTCCAGTTTGAAATTCATTTGAGCGATTTTCATGCCGAGCTGATAAGCTTCCTCGACATAAACGGGATCATTGCCGTCGCGCGAACCGCCGGCGACAAAAATCCTGAGGCCGGTTCCTTTGTTGGCTTTTTTAAACGAGGAAACGATTTTTTTAACATCTTTATTATCGGATTTGACGGGGCAATCAGCCCGCATAAAAGGCCCGCGTTTTACTGCCATTTTGTTTTGGTTTTTGGATTTGGTAAAAAAGGCCATTTTATCCTCGCTTGTCACATTCAAAGATAAAAATAGCAGGTAAAAACTTAATATTTCATTGATGGCGGCAAAAAAATCTTTTCTTTTTGATAAGACGTGTTATCCTGAAAACAGAAAGGAACAAAAATGGCAGAAGAACAATCCGAAATGACATTTGAAGAAGCTTTGAGCGCGTTGGAAGATATCGTCCGGCAATTGGAAAGCGGTCGGGTGCAGTTGGAAGAAGCGGTGGCCTATTATGAAAAGGGTATCCGTTTGAAAAAACTGTGCGAAGAAAAATTGAAAAATGCAAAAGCGCGGATTGATAAGCTAGTGATTGACGCCAACGGTGAAATTGTCGGAAAGGAGACCTTTGATGTCGAAACTGAATGACGCTTTGAAAGACACACGCCGGCGCGTGGACGAGATGTTGGATAAATTGCTGCCGGTCCCGACCGGCCTCGAAAAGCGGGTTGTGGAAGCCATGCGGTATGCAAGCATCGGCGGCGGTAAAGCGTTGCGACCGTTTTTATTGATGATGACGGCTTCGATGTTCGGCGTTTCCAAAGATGATAGTGTTCGTGTCGCGACGGCGCTTGAAATGGTTCACAGTTATTCGCTGATTCATGATGATTTGCCGTGTATGGATGATGATGATTTGCGTCGGGGCAAACCCAGTTGTCATAAACAGTTTGATGAAGCAACGGCGGTTTTGGCCGGTGACGGGTTGCTGACGCGGGCATTTGAAATCTTGGCGTCGGAAAAAACATGGATGGATCCGGTTGTGCGGTGCGAATTGGTTGTAGCGCTTGCGAATGCGGCCGGGTTTCACGGCATGGTCGGCGGCCAGATGATGGATTTAATGGCCGAGGCGGACGAAGAGGAGCTGTCGCTTCCGGAAATTGTTCGGTTGCAATCGATGAAGACGGGGCGGTTATTGATGTTTGCCTGTGAAGCCGGCGCGATTTTGGGGCAGGCATCGTTTGATGAGCGGCAGGCCCTTAAAACATATGCATCGGATTTGGGGCTGGCCTTTCAAATCACGGATGACATTTTGGATATTGAAGGGTCGGTTGAAAAAGTCGGCAAAACGTTACGTAAAGACGTAAAGGCCAACAAAGCAACATATGTTTCGGTTGTGGGTGTGGATGCTGCCAAAGCAAAGGCAAAAGAGCTGATTGCGCATGCCATTGATGCGTTGACGCCGTTCGGGGAAAGAGCGTTGCCTTTAAAAGAGTTGGCTCTGTTCATCCTGACGCGCGATCATTAATCTGAAGCCGTTGTGTCGATTTTTCATTTTTTACTATCTTTTTGTTGAAAAAAGGTGTATATGAGTGAACACTCAAACACGAAAATTTAACAAAAAGAAGAACTAACATGACACTTCCGTTAAGAAATATTGCGATTATCGCACACGTTGACCATGGTAAAACGACTCTGGTTGACACCTTTTTAAAACAAAGCGGCACTTTCCGCGACAATCAAGTGGTTGAAACCTGCGTGATGGATTCGGGCGACATCGAACGCGAACGCGGCATTACGATTTTGGCGAAATGTACATCGGTTGAATGGAACGGGACGCGGATTAACATTGTCGACACGCCGGGACATGCTGATTTCGGCGGTGAAGTGGAACGCATTTTGTCGATGGTGGACGGCGTGATTGTTTTGGTGGATGCTGCCGAAGGGCCTTTGCCGCAAACGAAATTTGTGGTGGGTAAGGCGTTAAAGTTGGGTTTAAAGCCGATTGTCGTCATTAATAAAGCCGATCGTCCGGATGCCAGACCGCACGACGTGCATAACGAAGTATTTGATTTGTTCGCCAATTTAGGCGCGACGGATGAACAATTGGATTTTCCGACATTATTTGCTTCGGGCCGTGAAGGATGGGCCGTCTATGATTTGGAAAAAGATGAACGCAAAGACATTACGCCTTTGTTCCAAAAAATCATTGACCATGTGCCGGCACCGGAACACGATTTGAACAAACCGTTTTCAATGTTGGTGACGACGTTGGAATATGATCCGTTTGTGGGGCGGATTTTAACCGGAAAAGTTTTGACCGGTTCTTTGAAAGTCAACACGCAAATTAAGGCATTGTCGCGCGACGGACAGACGATTGAAACGGCGCGGGCGTCTAAAATCATGGCGTTTCGCGGGTTGCAACGCACGGCGTTGACTGAAGCGACGGCCGGCGATATTGTCAGCATCGCGGGCTTTACGAAAGCGACCGTTGCCGACACTTTGTGTGCGCCGGAAGTCATGGAGGCCATTCCGTCACAGCCGATTGATCCGCCGACGTTGATGATGACTTTTTCGATTAACACCTCGCCGTTTGCCGGGCAGGAAGGCGATAAAGTAACGTCTCGGATGATTTGGGATCGTTTGTGCAAAGAAATCGAAGGCAATGTTGCGTTGAAAATTGCCAGAACCGGCAGCACGGATGCTTTTGAAGTCGCCGGCCGCGGTGAATTGCAATTGGGCATTTTGATTGAAACAATGCGCCGCGAAGGATTTGAATTGTCTATTTCACGGCCGCGCGTGGTGTTGCATGAAGACGAAAACGGGCAAAAGACCGAACCGTATGAAGAAGTTGTCGTGGATGTGGATGAAGAATATTCAGGCGTTGTTGTTGAAAAAATGAGCTTGCGCAAGGCAGAATTACAAGAAATGATTCCGTCGGGTGGGAATAAAACGCGGTTAATTTTCATTGCGCCGTCTCGGGGTTTAATCGGGTACCATTCGGAATTTTTGACAGACACCTGTGGTACGGGCGTGATGAACCGGATTTTCCATTCGTACGGGCCGTATAAAGGGGCTATTCAGGGCCGCCGCACGGGTGTGTTGATTTCGACCGAACAAGGCAAAGCCGTGGCGTATGCTTTGTTTAAAATTCAAGATCGCGGGACGTTGTTCGTGGAACACGGTACGCCCGTATATGCCGGCATGATTATCGGCGAAAATGCGAAAGCGGGCGACATTGAAGTCAACCCGATTAAAGGAAAACAATTGACAAACATGCGGGCTGCGGGTAAAGATGAAAATATTATTTTGTCCCCGCCGCGGGTGATGAGTTTGGAAGAAGCGTTGGCTTATATCGAAGACGATGAATTGGTGGAAGTCACGCCGAAATCCATTCGTCTGCGCAAGATTTTGTTGGACAGCAACGACCGGCGCAAAGCCGAACGGAGAAAAGAAGCGTGAAAACTTGGAAAACCGCCGTCAGCACTTATTTAAAACCCTCTGTGGGGATGGTGCTGCTGTTGGGTTTTTCATGCGGGTTGCCGTTGAGTTTGGTTTTCGGTAGTTTGTCTTATTGGTTAAAAACATCCGGCGTTGCGTTGGCGGCTATCGGTTATTTCAGTTTGGTGCGGACGCCGTACAGCTTAAAATTTTTATGGGCGCCGCTGGTGGATCGCATTCCCATTCCCGGATTGTCTCGAAAATTCGGCCAACGCCGGTCATGGGCATTGGTATTTCAAATCGGCTTGATTGCCTCTGTTTGGGGGTTAAGTTTATTGCACCCGGCCGAGCATTTGGGCTTGACGGCCGTTTTGGCGTGTAGTGTGGCTTTCTTTTCGGCCAGCCAGGACATCGTCGTTGATGCGCTTCGGATTGATTCGTTGACCAAAGACGAACAAGGCCCCGGTGCCGGTGCCTATCAATTAGGCTATCGCATCGGGATGTTGATGTCGGGTGCGGGCGGGTTATGGCTGGCTTCCGTGACATCTTGGAATACGGCGTATCAAGTCGTCGGGTGTTTGATTTTTGTCGGACTGATAACGGTTTTATGTATGAAAGAACAACCGATGGATAAGCCGAAAGCTTTGCGCGGGGCTTGGGTGCAGGAAATGCTCATCCAACCGTTCAAAGATTTCATGAAACACAACGGTTGGTTTTGGATTCTTTTATTTGTCGTTTTATATAAAATTAATAATGCGGTGTTGGGCGTGATGGCCGGCCCGTTTTATTTGGAAATGGGATTTTCGGAAAAAGAAATTGCTGCCATTTCCAATATGTGGGGAAGCGCGGCAACGATTTTGGGAACTTTGTTGGGTGGCGTGATTGTGGTTCGTTTCGGTGTCATGCGGTGTTTGTGGGTATTGGGTTTTATCGAGATACTCACTTCTTTGGGGTATGCGGGACAAGCGGCCGTCGGATATGATTTAACGTATTTAATCGGTTTAATCACTTTTGATAATATTGTGGGCGGCATGGGCAATACGGTGTTTGTGGCGTACTTATCTTTGTTGTGTTCCAAAAAATATACAACGACACAGTATGCTTTGTTGAGTTCATTAGCAATGGTCGCGCGGGATGTCTTTGCCAGTAACGGCGGCGTGTTGGCGGCGCATTTGGGATGGATTCATTTCTTTGTCCTGACCGGCGCCTTGATGATACCGGGATTGGTGTTGCTTTATTATATGCGCCGGCGTTTCGGAGACGTTGCTTAACAATCTCCAACCTTAATCAAAAATAATGTAATCGTTCTTTTCTCCGACGTTTAAAATGCGGCGGCCGGATTCGTCCAACATATCCAAATCCAAACTTTCGGGCGACAAGGCTTTGACCTTTTTATTCATTTCCTGTTTTTGTTGTTCAGTTTCGGCCAATACCGTTTGGGCTTCATCGATTTCACGATTGATTTCAAACAACCGGAATAGCCCGCGTTCGCCTCGAATAGCATGATAGGCAAAATAAAATGTGATTAAAATCCCGATCATCGGAATGATGAAATGGCGCGGGTGCGCCTGAATGGCTTCCCAAAACCGATATTTCATGATTTCGGTCCGTATTTCATTTTAGCCAAATTTTCCTGCGCCTGTTTAACGATGTCAGCCTGTAATTTTTCGGCAGATGCTTCATCGGCGACCGTCGGTTGAGGCTCTTTCGTAAAAGTATCACTTTCACCGTAAACCGTTGTGCG
>CALXTZ010000033.1 GCA_944391545.1 uncultured Alphaproteobacteria bacterium | reverse complement strand
ATCTTTCTTTCCCCCCCTTCAGGAAACAGCTGAGTAATTTCCCGTTTGTTTCCCCCCCCCCCCCCCCGATTTTGTCAAGAGAAAAAAATACAAAAACTAAAATTGCGATCAATTCCTCTACTTTTTCTTAGGAATTGCCGGCTTAAAAAGAGGCTTCTTAATCAACGTCCACGCCGATTTTGGGGATACATCGAGAGGTTTATTTTCCTCATTTTTCAGTTGATAACACCCCATTTTATCCGGCACTTTTTCAAATCCGTCCATATAATGCAAAACTTCCGAAGCGCCCACAATCAACACCCCTGTTTCCGACAAAACATCATGTAAATTTTGCAAAGCTTTTTTCTGTGCTTCATCCGTCATATACGACAACATATTGCGACACAAAATAATATCAAAGTCGTTTTCATAAAAAACATTCATAATGTTATGCACATGATAATGAATCATTTTCATAACTTCCGGGCGGACTTGCCAAGCCTCCTCTTTATGCAGAAAGTATTTCAGCAATAACCGAATCGGCAACCCTTTTTGAACTTCGTAATGCGTATAAACGCCTTTTTTAGCCCGATCAATAATATGATGCGACATATCAAGCGCATAAATATCTGCCTGTATATCCTCGGGCAGGTTCATTTCTTTCAACAAAATGCCGATTGATACCGGTTCCTGACCGCTGGCACACCCGGCCGATAAAATTTTAATATTTTTCTTTTGCGGATTTTGCTTCAGCTCTGAACGTAAAAATTCTTCAATTGTTCTAAAAACATACTTGTTGCGAAAAAAGCGCGTGTTATTGATGCTGACCGCTTCAATAACAGCCTCTTTCAACTCCTCATCATTCAGCTTTAACGAATTAATCAAGTCCTCCAAACTGATGAGGTTGTTTTGCCGAATAATCGGCCCCAACCGACTTTCAAGCAAGTAAATCTGATCGGCCGTCAAAGAAAACCCGGAGCGTTCCTTTAACATTTGAGCGATGAAGTAAAAATCATTTGGAATCATGGCCGGTTTCCTTTATAACAATCCGACCATCGCAATTTTGCTTTGCAAAATATCATGATCGAATGGTTTCATGATATATTCGTCCACACCAACATCCAAGGCCTCTTGAATTTTATCAGGTGCCGTGTTAGAAGAACAAAAAATAATCTGCGGATGGCATATTTTTTTCATCTTTGGAATAAAAACAGCGCTGTCATCTTGACAAACGGAATAACACATGACGACCAATTCTGGCTGCTCTTTCTTGCACACAGGCAAAACATCCGCTTCATTATCAACGACGACACCTGTAAATCCCAAATCTTCCAGCATTTTTTTGGTAATGGCCGCAATATGGGCAGCTTTTTCAATAATCAGCGCTTTCTTCATGTTTTTTTCCTTATATCATAAGATGCCATATTTTTTAAGAATTGACAACTTTTTTTAAGGAAATAACCTGCTTTTCTTCATCCAGCTGAAATAAAAAGCGGATATGCTGTTTCTGCGCCAAATGGAATGCATACAAAGCCGGAGCCAACGCCGGATTCGTAACAGACTGCCCGTCTTCCAAAACACACCGTAATTCGGGCGCCACTTTTAACGCCGGGCCGGTAGCCGTTATTTTGTCGTCTTCGATTTGAACGGTTCCGCCGCGAATAAGACAGTCCGCCAAAACCATAACACACACTTTGCACAAAGGATCCACACAAAAACCGATAAGCTTTACCGGCGTCGACAATGTTTCCAAATAATCAGGCGTCGCATCATCCGCTTCGATATTCGGCAATCCGAAAGCTTGTCTGAAAAATTTTAACCGCGCCATCAAAACACGCGCACTGTTTTGCAAAAGCACGGCCGTTTCCTGAACGCCGACAGGATCTTCCGCCAACAACTCGGTTCCGTTGTAAACTGCCCCGGCCGCATTGGATAAATCGTGGCTGATCCGCGTATAAACCAAATTTGTTAAAGAGACACTCATTTTTGTTCCTTATCCATTCCCTGCGTTAACGCCTTAAAAACAGCATCGCCGATCCGAACGGGAGAGTCAACAATCACCGAACCTGCCTTTTTCAACGCGTCCTTTTTAAAGGAGGCCGTTTCGGTTTCCTCGCTGACAATCGCACCGATGTTACCCATGTACGTTTTGGGCGGCACAAAGCTCCCGACCACGTAACTGATTAACGGTTTTTTATGCCTTTTTTTCGCATAATATTGAGCTAAAACCTGTTCAAAGTTACCGCCGATTTCACCAATTAATAAAATGGCTTGTGTTTGTTTATCTTTCAAAAACAAATCCAAAATATCATTAAAGGATGTCCCTAAAACCGGATAAGCCCCTAAAGCGACGCACGTCGTCACACCCAATCCTTTTTTATGCAATTGTTGTAACGCTTCGTACATAACGGAACTGGATCGAGACATAATACCGACGTTTCCCTTTTGAAACAAATGTGCCGGCATCGTGCCGATTTTGCAGGCACCTGCCGTAATAATTCCCTGCGACGCCGGGCCGATCAAACGACTTTTGGATTTTTTCAACAAACTTTTGATTTTTAAAATATCTTGAACCGGCACACGCTCGGTCGTACAGACAATCAAAGGAACACCCGCTTCAATTGCCGCCATAATTTCTTCCGCCGCCTGTAAAGGCGCTGCATAAATCACACTGACATCCGGCTGCTGCGCCCGAACGGCTTCCTTCACCGTATTGTAAAGCGGAATGCCGAAAATCTGATCCCCCTTTTTCCCTTTGGCAACGCCGCCGACGATATGCGTCCCGTAAGCCAGAGACTGCTCTGTATGCTTTAACCCCTCCGGCGTCAAAATGCCCTGGCAAATCACACGCGTCTTTTCATTTCCCAAAATGCTCATTAGACAATCTCCTGTACAGATTGAATAATCACACGAACCGCTTCATCCATGCTTTGCTTCACCGTAAACGGCAAACCGGATTCAAACAACAATCGGCATCCGATTTGCGCATTTGTCCCGTCCATTCGCACCACCAACGGCATACCGATGCTAATTTCCCGAGACGCCGCAATCAACCCTTCTGCAATCACGTCACATCTGGAAGAGCCGCCGAAAATATTAATAAGAACGCCTTCGACGTTCGGTTCCGATAAAATAGACTTAAAAGCATTCGTGACAGTTTCCTTGGTCGGTTCTCCGCCCAAGTCCAAAATGCAAGCCGCTTTCCCGCCGTACAAATGAATCAAATCCAACGTCGCCATCCCGAGACCTGATCCGTTAATGATACATCCAATATTGCCGTCTAATTTGATATATCTGAAATTATTGAGTCGAGCTTTGATTTGGCTGGGCGTTTCCTCTTCCACATCCCGCATGCAGGTAATTTCTTTGTACTTGCCGACGGCATCCGGATCAAAAGCAATCTTTCCGTCCAACGCAAACAACCGGTTATCCGTCGTTACCACCAACGGATTGATATCAATGCGAAATGCCGAATAAGTTTTAAAAATCTCGTACATTTTTTGAATAACTTTAGCTGTTTTGGCAATGTGTTTTTGAGGCACGCCCAATTTAGCCGCCAACGCCGTTGCTTTCACGGCCGTCATCTTTTTATTAATATCCAGCTCGGTTAAAAAAGATTTCGGGCGTTTTTTGTTTTCGGTCACATCCGCCAGCGATAAAAATACTTTTTCCACACTGAAATCAATATAAATACTTAACGCATACGCCAACGCGATGTCGACGTATTCTTCCAAATAAACTTTTTTGACTTCCTGGCCTTCCGGTCCGGTTAAAGGTGTTACCAACGTTTTCCCCAGCATATTAGCTGCTTCTCGCCTTGCATCTTCAGCACACGAAACAAACCGAATACCGCCTTTGGCACCGGCCTCTGTTTCAATAAAAGAACCATGTCCTCTGACATTCGAATGAATTTGTGCTTTAACGGCCCACATTTTCCCGCCGATGCGTTGTGCACACCGTTCAGCTTCCTCCGGCGTATAAGCGATACATCCCTTAAGAACGGGTATCCCGTATGTGTTGAATATCTTTTTGGCCTGATACTCGTGAATATTCATCCGACAGCTCTCCCGTATCCGTTTTCTTGGACGCCATCAATATGGCAGCAATCAAATCCATCTTTATCTTTTCTACATCAAAATCCGTACTTTGACAAGTCCCTGCACCTGTATGCCCACCCCCGTTGTACTCGGCCATAACCGCGCCGGCATCCACCGTTGACGTTCTGTTCAAAATAGACCGGCCGAGCGAAAATGTAATTCGTTCCGATTTGGTATCTTTTTCGATCATCAGAGACAAATTGCAATTCGGGTAAAGCGCGTACACTAAAAATCGGTTGCCCGGGTAAATAATTTCTTCCTCACGCAAATCAACGACAACCAAGTTTTGGCAGACCGTCGCACACCGTTCGATTTGATCTTTAAAATGATCCTGATATGTTTGATAAAGCATCACACGCTCCTGCACATCCGGCAAATTTAAAATGTCGTCGATGGACATGCCTTCAATTGAATTGATGAGTAACCGAACTAAATCTTCATGACTGGTTTGGAAATCGTGAAAACGCGTAAATCCCGTTTTCGGATCCAAAATAAAGTTAAATAAAACCCATCCTTGCGGATTTAAAATATCCTGCGCCGTAAAATCAGCCGTGTCGGCCTTGTTGAGCGCTTGCAAAATTTCTTCAAAAACGCCGGGGAATTTTTCACCCATGTTAAAATAATCATAAATAACTTGCGCGGCAGAGGGGGCTTCCGGCACGCAAATAAAGTTCGTGTGCGGGCCCACGCGACGGCTTTCGGAAAGGTGATGATCAAACGCCATATACACACCCGGCACATACGGCAGGTTTGCCGAAATATCGCCCGAAGTCACCATAACCCGGTTGTGTTGCATGTCTCGCGGATGCACAAACAAGATATCATCCACCAAATCCAATTTTTTCAACAAAACGGCACAGACCAGTCCGTCGAAATCATCCCGTGTGATGAGGCGATACTTTTTTTCCATTTAACCCCTTTCCAAATGCTGCAACATGGCGTATAAAGAATAAGCTCATTTAAACTTTTTACATTTTGGCATAAACAGATAGGAGTTGTCCAGTACTATGAGATGTTTTTTCGCATTTATTTTAATGTGTTTCGCCCTGACGGGATGCACCCCTTACGTTGATTCGAGAAGAGAAGCCGGTGTTGCTCACCTTGTCGGCCAATCCCAAGCCCCGACAATCGCCGTTTGTTATAACGGTTTGATAACCAATGAAGCCGAATTACAGGGAATCGCCAACAAAGCCTGTCTGGCAACGAATAAAGAAGCCAAACGAACCGGAACCCGTTATTTTAACTGCGCTTTATTTACGCCCAACACGGCCGTTTTCCAATGTCAGGAACCGATTAAGCCTTAATTTTGGCCTTTATCAGAGCATCATAAATTTCTTCCCGAAGCGTATTGGCAATCGAAAACCGCTGGACTTTATTCGGAATAAAACATCTTAACTCTACATCCGCGCTGTCTTTGCGGATATCCAACACCACTACGGACGGAGCCGGATCCTCCAAAACGCTCGGATGATTATCTGCAATTTGCAACATAATATCCCGCACTTTTTGCATTTTCACACCGTAAGGCACTGTTACTTTGACTTCCGTCCGACCGATTGTATCCTCATGCGTCCAGTTGACGATTTTCTTTGTCGTAATATCCGTATTGGGGAAAATCACGGAAGCTTTGTCTAATGTTTCGATTTCGGTTGAACACAGCGTGATTCGCTTGACAAACCCTTCGGCCCGATCGACCACAATCCAATCTCCGATTTTAATGGAACGTGTCCACAAAATTTGCATGCCGGATACAAAATTTTGAATCATGTCTTTTAATCCGAAGCACATGCCGATAAAAAGAGCCGCCAACAACAAAACAAACGGCAATACATTGGCGCCCAATGCTGCGAACAACCCGCAAAAAGCCAAAACAGCGCCGAAATACCCCATGCCGGCAATCAAAGAATTTTTAAACGTAATGCCCATTTCCACGTGTTCTTGTAATTTTTCCAACGTCACCCGCTGAACAAATCGTGTCAGCGTCAGAACAATCAGGAAAACGAACCCCGCCAAAATAAGCGTCCTGGTCGAAATGACCAATCCCGCGAAAGGAAACCCGACGGACAAGCGATTCATAAATTGAATATCGACATGAAACAGGCCCGTTAAAATCAAAAAGGCGCAAAAGAAAAACAACGGATTAATCAGGTAATTCAAAAACCACGATTGTTTTCTTTGCTGCGGTCTGCCTTCAAAATCGAAATAAGGTTCATCCAACAACCGCGCAAACCGACGGATCATTCGATACAAAACATAAAAAACGGAAAGCGTCGCACAGAACAAAAGGATGCTTTTTAAGTTTTCGTCGTATTCCAAATCTTGGTTTACGGAAACAAAAGCAATAACAATGGCAACCAGCAAAACATCCCAAAAAGCAGATAACTTTGCCATAAAAGCTTCTTCATCGGCAACCCAACCGGATAATTTCAACATGATGAACCCCTTTTTTATTTTCCATGACAGTCAGTATATGGACAAATACGTCATAAATCAAGCATTAACATAAAAAAACGCCCCGATTTCGGAGCGTTTTTTATCTCAAAGCAAATCAGCCTGCTTCATTGCCGCCTGGACAAATGCGCGGAACAACGGCGCCGGCGCAAACGGCTTGGATTTAAATTCCGGATGGAATTGGCCGGCAATAAAGAACGGATGTGCCGGGATTTCCACGATTTCCGGCAACAACCCGTCCGGCGACTTGCCGGAAATAATAAATCCTTTTTCGGCCAACGCCTGTTCATACGAAATATCCATTTCATAGCGATGGCGATGCCGTTCTTGAATGGTCGAAGCACCGTAAATTCGTTCGGCCAAAGACCCTTCCTTCAACACGGCCGGATAAGCGCCCAACCGCATCGTTCCACCCATATCGCCTTCTTCGGGACGGATCATTTTCTGACCATCCTTTTCCCACACTTTCATGCGGTTGATAACAGCTGTACACGCATTTGTAAATTCAGCCGAATTCGCATCCGTTATCCCCAACAAGTTCCGGCACGCTTCAATAACGGCCATCTGCATCCCGAGACAAATTCCGAAGAAAGGAACATGGTGCGTACGCGCATAGGTAATTGCCTTAATTTTACCTTCTATGCCGCGGAAACCGAAACCGCCCGGCACTAAAATCGCATGATAAGATTTCAAGCGATCAGCAACCTGCTCATCCGTCATGGGTTCCAATGTTTCGCTGTCCACCCAATCAATTTTGACCTTTGTTTTATTGGCAATGCCCGCATGAACCAAAGCTTCGCGCAAAGATTTGTAAGCATCCGGCAATCCGCAATATTTCCCGACAACGGCGATGTCCACATGGTGTTCAAAATGCGTCATCGTATCAATAATTTCCCGCCATTTTGTCAAATCCGGTTCCGGCGCGGTCTCATACAATCCGAAATGTTTTAAAACCTGCGTATCCAACCCTTGTTCATGATAAGACAGCGGAATTTTATAAATATTGTCCACGTCCAATGCTGCCACGACATCATCTTTGGATACGTTGCAAAACAGCCCGAGTTTCCGCCGCTCTTCCGCCGGAATTTCCATCTTGCTGCGGCACAACAAAACGTCCGCCTGAATACCGGATTCCAACAACTTTTTCACAGCCTGTTGCGTCGGCTTTGTTTTCAACTCTCCGGCCGTTTCGATAAAGGGCAACAATGTCAAATACACAAAACAACAATTTTCCCGACCGACTTCGTTGGAAAACTGGCGAATGGCTTCCAAAAACAAAGTTCCTTCAATGTCGCCGACCGTTCCGCCGACTTCATACAAAACAAAATCTTCGTCCGTTAAATCGGATTTAATAAAGCGCTTCAGTTCATCCGTCACATGCGGGATCATTTGAACCGTCGCACCCAGATATTCGCCTTTGCGCTCTTTGGTCAAAACATTGTAATAAATTTTGCCGCCCGACACACTGTCCGTTTTATGACAGGAAACACCGACAAACCGCTCATAATGACCGAGATCCAAATCCGTTTCGGCTCCGTCGTCGGTCACAAAAACTTCCCCGTGTTGATAAGGGCTCATCGTTCCCGGATCGATGTTTAAATAAGGATCCATTTTACGCATCCGCACTTTATAGCCGCGCGCCTGAAGCAAAGAACCGATTGCCGCCGAAGCGATGCCTTTTCCCAAGCTTGAAACAACACCGCCCAAAATGAACACATATCTTGTCATTGCCGATTCTCCTTATCTGTCAATACATACAAAAAAAGACGCCGAAGGCTTTCCGATTTCCCTCCGCGTTTTTTGATTCAAATAAAGCATAATGGATTCGCTCCCTTTTGTTTTTTCTTTAATACGTGATTATGCCCCAAAAAGCAAATAAAAAAAATTAAATCAAGCAAGTAAGCCGGAATTGTTGATTTCAACCGACGGATGTTCAACCGTTTTATCCGTTACATGTTCCCCGACATCACGCAATTTACGTTCAATGGCCCGTGTCCGCGTACCGGCTTCGTCCAATGTTTTACCGGCCGCTTCGATATTCTTTTTAACTTTTTCGACCCAAGCTCCGTACTTTTCAAATTCACTGCGTGCTTCACCCAAAGCCTGCCACACTTCGCCGGAACGTTTTTGAATGGCAAGCGTTCGAAATCCCATTTGCAGGCTGGTCAGAAAGGCACCCAAAGTACTGGGCCCCGTGATTGTAATTTTGAATCTATGTTGAACTTCGGCGGACAACCCGGGCCGGCGCATAACTTCGGCGTAAAGGCCTTCCGTCGGCAAAAACATAATGGCAAAGTCCGTCGTTTTCGGCACGCTGATGTATTTGTCCGAAATCCGTTTGGCCTCTAATTTAATACGCCGTTCCAACTCCAAAGCCGACACTTCCACAGCCGCCGCATCGCCTTTATCCGACGCTTCAATCAACCGTTCATAATCTTCATATGGAAACTTGGCATCAATCGGAATAAGCCCGTCCGGCAGACACACACAATATTCGACGACTTCGGTTGTGCCTTCTTTGATTTTCACATTCTTTTGATACTGATCCGGAGACAGCATTTGTTCCAACAACGCCCCCAACTGAACTTCGCCCCACACGCCGCGGCTTTTTACATTCGTCAGCACCCGTTTTAAATCTCCGACGCCCATCGCCAGGTTTTGCATTTCTCCTAACCCCTGATGGACTTTTTCCAACCGTTCGCTGACTTGAGAAAAGGATTCGCCGATGCGTTTTTCCAATGTCGTTTGCAATTTTTCATCCACCGTTGCCCGCATCTTGTCCAATTGCGATTCCACAGATTGACGAATCGCGTTGTTAAATCCCAACAGACTGGCATTCAATTCTTGACGCAACAGCCCCGAATCTTCTTTGTTATTGCGTTCCAATCGCTCTAATTCCGCAGAGACGCGCCCGGCTTGGGAAAGCCGAACCATCACGTACATCAGCAAAATCAAATTAACGCACAAAACACCAATGATGATAATAAGAGTCGGTTGCATTTTTTATCCTTTTCTAAAATAATATTCCGTTATGGTAAAAGAAAACGATAAAAAGAACAACCCCATGCGAACGTATATTTTTGTTTTAATCCTTTTGACAGCCTCTGTCGTGCAGGCTGCCGCGCCTCTGACCGCAACTTATCAAGCTTATGCCATGGGTTTAAATCTGCTTGAAGCAACCATGCAGGTCTCGGAAGCGCCCGAAACTTATACCATTCAAACCGCCACGCAAACAAAAGGCCTTTTGGGATTGTTTATGGACAGCCGCCAACGCTTTTTCACGCAGGGCCGAAAAGACTCTTTCACGCCCGTTTATTCCATGATGACCCGCAAAGGCAACGAAAGAATCATCGATTTTTCAAATTATCCGGAACATTTTGACTACCAAGCAGTTGTTTGGGCGTTGATGACAAGGCAACCGCCGATTCCGCCGACAATGACTTACACCGTTTGGGACGGCAAGCGTGTTTTGTTATTAACGTTCACTTATCTGGGCAAAGAACAATTACCGCGGTCCGACGCGCCGTTTCAAGGGGCTGCGGATAAATACACGCTTCAGATTGACATCCTGGCCGGCAAGAAAAAAGGATGGTTCTTTGAACGTACGGGGCCAAAAGAAAATCCGCCGCTGCGTTTGTGGTTTCAATCAACAAATACCGCCCGACACGCCCTTTTGGTTCGCGGCGAGTTTGAAACGGCTCTGTTCGGTACGATTACCGTTTTGTTGACAAAAGTTCATTGAACTTTTCCAAATTTAATGTTACCGTTAGGATCAAAGCAGGCATATCATGAAAAAATCACTTTCTTCCGTTTTATATTTTTTAGGGCTGTTCCTGTTATCCGTTTTATTCTTTTTCCCGTTTTGGATCACTTGGCATTACGGACAGGTCTCGTTAGATCAAATCCTGTTCCATTTAAACACACCTTGGTCGGGCATTAACCCGAAAGTATTTTCATTGCTTTTAAAGGAATTGGGCTTTTTGTCTTTGACGCTCACGCTTCTTTGGCTCATCCTTCCCGTTTTAGGCCCCGCCTCTTTTAAAGCCTGGACCGATCGACACAAAAAAGCGTTGCTTTTTTCATTTTTTATTTTTGTAATTGCCTCTTTTCATTTCCATTTTAATTTAGTCGACTGGTATCATCAGATTTTCGGCAAACCGACTTTGTTTTACGAAGAAAATTATGTCCGGCCCGATCCGTCGAACATTCGCTTTCCGACGCAAAAGCGCAACGTTATTTATGTCATGATGGAGTCAATGGAAAACACGTTTGCCTTTACGGGGACGAACGGGCAAAACCTGATTCCCGATTTACAAAAGCTGGCTGATGAAAATTATTCTTTCAGGGGGTATTACCCGTCCGTCGGAACACAATGGACAAGCGCCAGCATGGTCGCCGGCTTATGCGGCCTGCCGCTGAAGTCTTTAAGCACGAAAACCGTTCAGTTTGCGACCTTTTTGCCGAACGTGACGGCGGTTACGGAAATTTTTAAACAAAACGGATATACGTTAACGTTTTTAATGGGATCCGACGCTTCTTACGCCAACAAAGAAGTTTTTCTGAAAGACCACGGCTTTGATGCCGTTCTTGATTTCCCGATCGAAGCCAGAGAGACGGTTGATCCCTCGGACATGGGTTCGGAGTGGGGATTGAAGGATCGCGTTTTATTCGAACGCGCCCGACAGGAATTAACGCGTTTATCTTCATCGGGACAACCTTTTTTCATGGGTATTTTAACGCTTGACATGCATCCGCCGGAAGGATATTTAGACCCGGCTTGTCCGATTGTTGATGAAGACATGTTTAACAACGTCGTTCACTGCACAAACCTGATTGTAACGGATTTTGTCAAATGGGTTCAAAAGCAGCCTTTTGCCGCGAACACGACCCTTATTTTGACCGGAGACCATTTGGCATGGGGCGCCGACAAATATGCCGATAAGCGGGCAGCTTTGGAGAAGAACCGGCGAGAAGCGCTTTTTATTCTGATTAATCCCGTCACGGCTCCCGAACGGACACAGCGGCGATGGGCCATGTACGATATGGCACCGACGATATTGGAAAGTGTCGGTGCGTTTGTTCCCCGCCATCGGTTCGGATTAGGAACATCGCTTTTGTCCGATGAAAAAACGCTTTTGGAAAAACAACCGCCCGAACAAATCGATCGCCTGATTGAAAGCAAATCGATTTTGTACCGTTCTTTGTGCGGCATTCAAGAATAATACTTGCCAAAGCTATTCGTTTGGTGTATAAGCAAACCAAAGGCCGAGATGCTGCCGACACAGCGGAGCCGAAAGAAGAAAGGAGTGCAAAGCTCTGATTAGACCTTTCCGGGTGTGCCCGTTACAGCGCGTTTTAAGGCGGTTGCGATTATTCAAGACCGTAAAGTAAGGTGGCACCGCGAACGAAATTCGCCCTTACACTTAAACAAAACAAAAGGATTAAAAAATGCATACATACAGAACACATACCTGCGCCGCGCTTCGGGCTGAAGATGCCGGCAAACAAGTTCGTTTATCCGGATGGGTTCATTCCAAACGCGACCACGGTAATTTATTGTTTATTGACCTGCGCGATCATTACGGTTTGACGCAATGCGTTGTGGATACGTCTTCGCCTTGCTTTGCCAAGCTGGAGAAAGTCCGTCCCGAAAGCGTTATTCGCGTGGATGGAAAAGTGTTATTGCGCGAAGGTAATACGGTAAACGAAAAGCTGCCGACCGGCCACATTGAAGTCGCCATTGAAGACATTGAAGTTTTGGGCGAAGCGGATGTTTTGCCGATGCAAGTGAATGGCGATGCAGCTGATTTATCCGAAGAACAACGCTTAACGTATCGTTTTTTGGATTTGCGTCGTGAAAAAGCGCATGCCAACATTGTTTTGCGTTCCAATTTTATTCGGTCTTTGCGGGAACGCATGTGGGCACAGGGCTTTACAGAATATCAAACGCCGATTTTAACGGCTTCGTCGCCGGAAGGTGCGCGTGACTTTTTGGTGCCGAGCCGCTTGCATCCGGGTCAATTTTACGCGTTGCCGCAAGCGCCGCAACAATTTAAACAACTCTTGATGGTTTCCGGGTTCGACCGGTATTTCCAAATTGCGCCCTGTTTCCGTGATGAAGACAGCCGCGCCGACCGTAGTCCCGGCGAATTTTATCAGCTGGACATTGAAATGTCTTTTGTAACGCAACAAGATATTTTTGATGCCGTCGCACCCGTTATTCACGGCGCTTTCCAAGAATTTGCAGGCGCTCGCACGGTGTCAGCCTGCCCGTTCCGCGAAATTCCGTTTGATGAAGCCATGTTAACGTACGGGACAGACAAACCGGATTTGCGTAACCCGTTGTTGATTAAGGATGTCACGGAAGTGTTCCGCGATTCCGATTTCGGTATTTTTGCCAAAATGGTCGCAGACGGCGCGTTCATTCGTTCCATCAAAGCGCCCGGCGCGGCCGATAAACCGCGTTCGTGGTTTGACAAACTCGGCAATTGGGCAAAAGAAGAAGGCTTCGGCGGACTGGCGTATATCAGCTTTACGAATGACGGCACCAAAGGCCCCGTTGCAAAGAACTTAAATCCGGAACGCATTGAACAAATCAAACAAGTCAATGACGTTAAAGACGGCGATGTTGTGTTCTTTGTTGCCGGAAAAGGATTGAAAACGGCGAAATTTGCCGGCCGTGTTCGAACCGCTTTGGGTGAAGAACTGGGATTAATCGACGCCAATCAATTTATTTTCTGCTGGATTACGGAT
>CALXTZ010000032.1 GCA_944391545.1 uncultured Alphaproteobacteria bacterium | reverse complement strand
TTTCAACCAACGCCGTCTGTCCGAATTAAACGGAACCGGTTGAGCGGGCCGTCGACCAAAAAATAAACTGTTCCGAGCACAGCCGTTTAAACACTTAAAACATCGGATGCAGGTTTCGTTGTTGACGGTTTTGGTGCGCACATCAATGCTGCCCGTCGGACAGACCCGAGCGCAGGCCGCACACATAATACATTTTTGTGCATCTATTTGCATTTGATAAAGGGCTTTTTTGGTAATAAGTCCCAACACAGCCCCCACCGGGCAAAGATGCGTACAAAACAATCGTCCTTTCCACGCGACCAACCCGGCCAAGCCCGTTAAAAACAACAAACCGTAGATTGTCCCGCTGACGGCGGCCCCGAAAACGGTATAAGGATCTATCCACCGAATAAAAACAACCGTGCCGCCGATACAGGTGCCGAATAAAACAACGGCTAAAAGCAGATTGTAAAACCGGCTCGGGCGATGGGGAATGTTGTGACGACGCCATAAAAACATCAACCCGTCCTGAACCCATCCCAACGGGCATAAAATGCTGCAATAAACACGGCCGAACAAAGCCGTTACAAGACACAAGGCCAACACGAAAAAGCCGGCCGTAACAACACCGGCGCGCCACCGGGCAACGGCGGAAACGCCTTGTATATCCAGAAACGAAACCGGATAAAACACGCCCGTAAAAGCCAGCACGCATAAAAGGATCCCCGCCACAGCGAGGATCCGTCGAATGAGATATAAAACACTAGTCGGCTTTTTCAAACCCGATTTCCTTTAACCAATCCGTTAAACCGGCCGTTTGGCTGCCGTAACCCGTCCAACCGTCGGACATAACCTGACATCCGGTGCATTGCCGAGTCATATCGGTAATTGTTCTTTGAACACCGCCACCGCCGTGCGTAATGAACGGGATGACCGTCTTGCCGGACAAATCATACGCTTCCAAAAAGCTGCTGACCTGCGGCGTAATGGTTCCCCACCAATTCGGAGAGCCTAAAAACACGACATCGTATTGAGCCATATTCTCGACACGCGTCGTCAATTCCGGCCGATAACCGGCTTCAATTTCTTTTTTGGCCTGTTCCGTCATCGGACGATACGATTCCGGATAAGACCCCGTTGTTTTAATTTCAAACAAATCGCCACCGACCGCTTCATGAATGGCTTCGGCAACTTCCTGCGTATTCCCGCTGTAGGAATAATAAGCAACCAAAATCTTTTTTCCTGCCATGCTCTGCTCCTTTTCCGCTTGCGCAAAAGCCGCTTGTCCCATCAACAGAACAGCAGCCAAAATCGCGACGCTTTTTAAGATTGTTTTAAACATACGACCTCCTTTTGTTATGACAATTTTCAGTATAAAGTTTAGAGTTAACTTGAAGTCAAGAACTTTTTTTAAAAAACATCTCTTGTTTTTATCAAAAAACACCTTATCTCCTTTAATGAAAGGAGGAGACACCCATGCGGATGTTTATTTTCACATTGATGATGTTGAGTTCTGTTTTGTTAAGTGCCTGTCATCACAACAGTTGCCCGGCAGCTCAAACATGCCCGAACGCTGCGCATACGTGCCGATAAGTCGTTCTTTTTCGAGCTGATTTTACTTCTTTTCTTTTTTGTGTTATACTGAAAGGAAGAAGTGTTAATCTGCCGAAGGAGACGGCCAATGAGCGCTTTTAAAAAAGGTCCAGCAGGTTATGTTTACGTCGGTTTATCGGCGGTAGGAACGGTTATGCCGCTTCAATCCGCCGGCATTGCTTTTTCGGGATTAAGCAAATATTTGGGACAAGCCGTGGGGAACGTTCTTTTGCCAGCTCGGAAAGAAACCCGCGCGGATTATGAAAAACGGCTGGCTTTGCTGAACAAAGGGCGCCGACAAAAAATGTTGTCTATTTACACGGCAGACGGGAAAAATCAATACATCGTCGTTCAAAAAATAATGGCGCGGTTGAAAGGACGACCTTACCTGCCGCAAAAAGATCCGGTTTTACGGCAAATAACGCCGCTTTTTCACCTTACCGCTCGCGGCCGCGATTAATTTTCCAGACAAATCGAACTGTATTGGCGCGCCGGATTCGTCGGATCACGCCGATAACTGTTGTAATTCACGTCCACATACGTATCAATATCAATTTGATCAATCAAGCGCAGACCGATTTCCTGTAACCGATACTTGACATATCCCGGCAAATCAAAATGTTCTTGAGACCCGTAAGGTTTAAAATACGGATGCGCATTGACGGAAAAGACGGTTTTCATATCATCCGTAATCGGATAGCTCGGCGCATGAATGCACGGCCCAATCGCTGCCCGGATGTTTTCAATTGATGCACCCAACCGAATCATCGCCAAAATCGTTTGTTCCAGTACGCCCTTAAAAGCACCTTTCCATCCCGCATGCGCCGCACCGATGACATGATGTTCCGGATCGGCGAATAAAACCGGTGCACAGTCTGCCGTTTTCAAGGTTAAATTCAATCCGGGTTGATTAGTTACCAACGCATCGGCCGGCGGCAAAGCTTGTCCAGCTTGCGTCACCGTCACAACTAAAAATGAATGAATTTGCGATAGCGTAATCGGCCGTTCATCCTCTTTGGAATCACATTTATTATAAAAACCATGCTTAATGCCGGGAATAGTTAACAAAGCGCTTTTTTCCATTTTTCTTTTTCCGTTTTTTCTTTTGATGATTTTGTTTCACTTGCTGCAACGTTTGTTTCGGGTGTATCACTTTGGATAAAGTCGACCGCCAGTAATGTCTTTTTTCAGCGGCTTTAGAGCGTTTTTCCTGCCACAGACGCAAAAATTTCAAACTCCAGCGATAGCTGATCCATCCCGACCCGATTGACCAGGGAATACAGCCCAAAGCCATCGCCAATCCCCAATCTTTTAATAACATTTTACTGAATAAAACAATAGATTCCCACATCGTGTAATCACCGAAAAAAGTTGTTTCCACGATGTTTTTAACGCTTTCCCATCCGGTGATGTTGTGCCAATCGCCCATCATGAGCTTTCCTGTTACATAAAACACATAATACACCGGCACCATCGTAAAGACGTTTGTCACCCATGTAAATGCAATCGCAATCGGCAACGAAAAAGACCAATTCAGTTTTTTGGCAATCATCCATGTGATTAAAACCGTCGTCATTTGAATCCCGACAAGCGGCGTCATCGCCCACATCATACCGACTAACACACCACGCGCTAAAATGACGGGGTCTTGTACGCTGCGTTTTAACGGCACAACCAACCGATATTCTACCGGCCTTTTGATTTTATTCCATACGGTTAAGTCCTTTTTCATACGTGATCCTTTTTTTCTAAAGCCCGTTTAAACCGTGTTCGCGGAGAAGACCGATACACCAGCCAAAAGCCGAACACAACCATCGGCACGCACAACCATTGTCCCATCGTGAGGTGCGCCGCCAAAAATCCCAAATGCGCGTCCGGCTCTCGAAAGACTTCCAGCGCAAACCGACCTATTCCGTATAAAATAAAGAAAAGACCAGCCGTCAATCCGTACCGTTCCCGATATTTGGGTATTTTCCACCACACAATATTTAATATAATGAATAACAGCACACCTTCAACCCCAGCTTCGTATAATTGGCTGGGATGGCGTGCCTCGTCGCCTCCCGTCGGAAAAATAACAGCCCATGGAACGGCATGTGTCACCCGTCCGTACAGCTCTCCATTAACAAAATTGGCCAGTCGCCCCAAAAACAACCCGATCGGTGCAACAACGGCCAACATGTCCGCAACCATAAACATGTTGATGTCTTTTTTCTTCGCAAACAAAATCGTCGCGATGATCATCCCGATCAGCCCGCCGTGGAAAGACATGCCGCCCTCCCACAACGCTAAAATGTGCATCGGATATTCAAGATAATACGGCAATTGGTAAAATAAAACATACCCGAGCCGACCACCAATAATAATTCCGGCAATTGCCCACACCAAAAAATCGTCTATTTTTAAAACCGTAAAAGCCGAATGCGTTTTTTTGGACATCAATCGCAATAAAAACCACGCCAGCAACAACCCGACAATATAGGCCAAAGAATACCATCGAACGGCAAAAAAGCCGATTTGAAAAGCAACCGGGTCTAAATCCGGGAAAACAATTCCGTTATACATGTTCTTTCCTTTTGTTGAGTTTATATTATAAAGCAATCGCGCGAAGTGGCAAGTTTTTTATCTGTTGTTGATTTTTATCATAAAAACGGTTAGGCTTTTAAAAAGAAACGTATTCATATGAAAAAGGAGATTAAAATGGCACAAAAAATCGGCATCATCGGCATGGGTATCTGGGGAACGGCTTTATCTTTGGTCGCAGCACGTGCCGGGCATGAAGTTCTTTGCTGGGCGCGTGAGGAAGAAGTTGTCCAATCCGTCAACGGCCAACACGTTAACCGGCTGTATTTGCCGTCTGTTCCGCTGCCTTCATCGGTTCAAGCCATCAGCCATATTGAAGGCGTCATGGGTTTTGCCGACATTATTTTATTGGTTGTTCCGGCTCAACACACACGCGCCGTTTTGGAAAAAATGCGCCCCTTTGTCCGGCCGTCCACATGCATCGTCTTGTGCGCAAAAGGTATTGAAACCGGCACCGGCAATTTGTTGGGCGAAATCGTGGAACAAGTCATGCCCGGCACGCAATA
This sequence comes from uncultured Alphaproteobacteria bacterium, assembly GCA_944391545.1. GTDB lineage: Bacteria > Pseudomonadota > Alphaproteobacteria > CAAHEQ01 > UBA3637 > CALXXA01. Next base: position 8,628 of record CALXTZ010000032.1, on the reverse strand, counting down.
CGCCGTGTTGTCCGGTCCCGGATTCGCTTATGAAGTGGCTTTGAACAAACCGACGGCCGTTACGATCGCCTGCAAGGAAATGAGCAAAGCCCAAGAATTGGTTGACCTGCTCGGGACGCAACATTTCCGGCCTTATTCTTCCGACGACATCATTTCTCCGCAAATCGGCGGCAGCGTCAAAAACGTTCTGGCCATTGCTTCGGGATGTGTTGAAGGCGCCGGATTAGGCGACAATGCGCGGGCGGCGTTAATTACACGCGGATTAAACGAAATGATTCGCTTGTCCAAAGCGCTGGGCGGGCACGCGCGAACCATGATGGGCATGTGCGGATTGGGCGATTTGGTTTTAACGGCCAACTGCACGCAATCGCGCAACTTTGCGTTCGGATTCGAAGTCGGCCAAAAAGGATCGGCCAAAGACCTGTTGCAAAGCAACACAAAAACGGTTGAAGGTATTTACACCGCTCCGGCTGTCTTGAAACGTGCCAAAGAAGTCGGCATCGATATGCCGATTTGCGAAACCGTCAACGCCGTTTTGTTTGAAGGCATGTCTTTACAAGCAGCCATGGACGACTTGCTCAATCGCCCGTTCAAAGACGAAGGATTTTAGTCTCGTGTTTGCCAAAGCCGTTCTGGCTTTCATCCTGTGCTTTTGTTGTGCGGTTCACGCAAAGCCGGTTTTGCCCGTTATTTTGGTCTTTCGAACGGCGCCGCCGACGCAAGCCGAGCTGCAATACATAGAACGGGTTAATCCGTTCGGTTTTTTGTTGTTTGCCAAAGAAATGAATGCGGCCGTTCCGCCGATTGAACTGAAAAAAGACATTGAACGACGGCTTAAAAGAAAAGTGTATTTTTTCATCGATCAGGAAGGCGGTTCCGTCAATCGGTTAAAAGACCCGTTTCCGTCTGCCCGTGCCTTTGGTCGGTTAGCAGCCGACGATCCGAAAGAAGCCGCCGCACAGGTTCAAAAAACGGCTTACGAAATGGGGCGCCGATTAAAAGAAAACGGAATTGATTTTGTATTTGCGCCCGTTATGGATGTCGGGGTTTCAAAATCAGACTTTTTGAACACCCGCACCTATGCTGATACGCCGAAGACGGTCAGCTTACTGGCCGGTGCTTTTACAAAAGGCATGCATCAAGCCGGCATTCAAACTTGCCCGAAACACGCACCGGGCATCGGGCGGTCTGTTTATGATCCACATGAAAACAAAGCCCGCATTTCAACGCCGCTGGCTGAATTAAAGGCACATGATTTTTACCCGTTTTACCAAAATACGGATTCTTGTCTGATGACCGGGCACATTTTTTATCAAGCCATTGATGCCGAAACCGTCAGCACCTTTTCTCCCGTTTTTTACCGATTCATCCGAAACGAATTGAACTTTAACGGATGGATTATTCCCGATGCGCTCAACATGAAAGGATTGGGAGAGGCATCAGACACCGAAAAAATAACAAAAGCCCTAACGGCCGGCGCCGACATCGTGATGCCGTTTTTCGGCCCGGATGTTTCCTTTTCCCGGCGCGAAACAGCGTTAAAAGCCATTCCGGCCGATTTAATTCAACGCTTTCAATCTCGAATTCCGTAATTCAACCGGCTTTGTTACCTCCCGAATGCCCGGAATATTCACAGTTCAACCGACACCGTGCCTCCCGGTACTTTAAAAAAAGCCCCGCAACGGGGGCTTTTCAAAACAAAATGTTTATTTTATGCGGATTATTCCATGCCGAGCGCCTGTTTATACGCTTCCATTAAAAATTCGGCCTCCGCCCGATCGGCCGGATTCATCTTGCGCAGGCGTAATACTTGGCGCATCACTTTCGGATCAAACCCGTTGCCTTTGGCTTCCGCAAAAATTTCACGAATATCGGCACGAATGCCTTTCACTTCTTCTTCCAACCGTTCAATCCGGTCAAAATAAGACGTTAACCGCGTGGAATCAATTCCGCCTACTTCATCAGCCATTTCTTTTCTCCTTATTGATTAACCGGCACAATCTTAACGGCAACCGCCACGGCTTTGTCCAACTCATCCTGTGAGCACAGCCCCAACGTTACCGGATTGCGCGCTTCGATTTCATCCATGTTTTTATGCGTTTTATTACGAATAGATTCAATCGTCGGCCGCGTTGTCCGAATCAGCTTCACGATTTGCAAATCATCCAATTCCGGATGATTTTTCAACAACCACGCAATCGCATCCGGCCGATCCGCCCGCTTCGCCATCGGCGTGTATTTCATGCCTTTTTTCATCAAATGAGCCACTTCCGTCCGCTGCACCAAAGCTAACCTGGCTTTCGGATCCTTTTCGCACCGTTCGATTTCTTCTTTGGTCAGCTGGCCGCCGGCAACCGGATCCAACCCCATGATGTGCGAAGCAACGTCACCGTCGGCAATCGCCTGAATTTCCAAAACATGCATGCCGCAAAAATCTGCAATTTGATCAAAAGAAAGCGTTGTATTGTCAACCAACCAAACGGCTGTCGCTTTCGGCATTAAAGGACGTGTCATTTTCAAAAACCTTTCATGTTAAATTAAAATAAACGAGATGGGATGTATTGTATCCGCTCTTTCAAAAAAAGCAAGGAAAAACAAAAAGCCGCTTTTGAAAATTTCCGCAGCACCCGGCAAAAGCCGATCTTAACATCCGGCGAACAAACCGTCGCCATAAGGCACCTTTATGCCGGACAAATAAACCGTCGAAAAGCCTGCCTTTGCCCCTGCCGGTCCGTATTCCCGCACCGGCCGGCGCCGTTTTTCAAATCAACGATCCAGTTCTTTTTTCCGGACAGATGTTTTGGGCATTGGGTACGTAACGGTTCCGTCTTCAGCCAATCGACCGCGCTGGCCGTTCGGAAAAGTAATCATCCGAAATTTGAAATCACCGACTTTTGTCCAACGACTCGCAATGCGCAGCCCTTCCACCGGTCGGCCGTTTCTGAAATCCCGCATCTGGCGCATCAGCACCAACGTGCTTTCCGGCACTTTTTGGCGCCGCACATAAAATGTTTCTCCGATTAAAGAAGCCTGCTGCCCCGTCACAAACGTAAACCGATATCCCGTCACGCCATACGAATTAATAACCCCGACGTCTAAAATTTCCGGCGGCATTTGACCATCGCGTAAATACATGTCTGCCAATTTATTCATCTGCGGACGCGGTAAATCGGCCGTTTTCTTTTCCGTGACCGGTTCCTGCATTTTTTCTGCCGGAGCCTTATCGGCAGCCAACGCAGAACCGGCAGCAATCAACCCGGTTGCTAAAAGCGTTCTGACAGCTTTTGAAATATTCATAAACACACCCCTTCCAATAAAGATGTATTTTAGCATATATTTTTCAAAAAATCCACCGAAATGTAAGAAAGGAGAGTTTCGAAAACTCAGCAGACCTCTTTTTTTCAAAAGCTAGAAACTATTTACATAAGGCAAAATTATAATTGTTATCAAGATATGGATTATTACTGGTATAATCATTTTTTCTACTCGTAGTCGTAACACTCCTATCCCAAAACCCTGTTGTATACGCCCTACAATTTTCACTAACCATCTCTTCTAACCATCCTTGATGGAAATTATTAGAATCCCACCAAGAGGATGCTTCAAATAAGGCTACCGTATCAGATGAACAATATTCATCTTCCAGCCCTTTACATCCGATAGATATCCTAGTTGCCGGAGTCCTCCTTTGAGCAGCACACCAATTCTGAGCACTCCACCAAGTCATATACTTCATTGATCGAATAAACCCTGCAACACTCTGTGGATGTTGAGAATAAGTCAATAAAAGCTGACATTCCCCTATTCCTTTCATTGAATCACAATCTCCTGTTGGATTTTCAAAGGCACAAAAATATCCTTCTTGACAATCAGCATTAGAGCTACATGATGAATCTGCTATACATCCATTATTATCTGGATTTGCTTCATCAGAAGACCAAATTCCGGTGAAACCACTTTCTATATCACAGGTACAAGTTGACGTTGTTCCATCGGATATAGCTCCTGTTCCACAAGGTAAACAGTCTGGGGTATATGTATTTAAAGGACACTTAACTTCACATGTTCCATCCCCTTGACATGTCCCTTCACAAGTCGGTGTACACGTACGTGGCGTAATTGGATTTAATGAACAACTCTCTTCTGTCGTACTCTCACAACATCCATTACTATTCAAATCTGAATGAGTTACCGTACTTATTGTCCCTATCTCTTTCGTCGGATTACCACATACATCATTGGGTCCTGTCAATGCACAACAACTTTCTCCGTCACAGGTTTCTGCTGCCGGACACGGTTCACAGGTACTCCCCGAACAATACGTATCATTTCCACAGGTGATTTTCTTGACCGTCACACAGCCGTTGCTATCCGTCTCATCCGCAGAAATACTGCAATCCGTCGAGGCAATAATGCCTTCACACGGATCAACAGGATCGGTGCTGCTCCCCGAACCGCCGGATGAACCGCCGGAACTTCCACCGCTCGAACCACCCGATGAACCACCCTGTCCCGTACCGTCACATATCGTTCCATCTTCACCAAAACAGAACTTCATCGCTAAACCATCATTACTTCCACATATATCACTATCTCCTTGATATACCGTATCTCCTACTAATATCTGGTCTATGTCCGTCGGTTCCATCTTTAAGATCATTTCACACACACGATAGCTTACTCCCGTTACTTCTACATAATATGAACTTCCACCGTCTTTCTTCGTTGTCATGGGATAGTATGTCCCGTCCCCTAAGCCCGCAAAATGAAACTCGTATCCCGAAGGCTTACTATAATAGTTCTCATCTATCATCGGAACATTCGTACCACGCAACATCACATCATAAATCGTTTCATTCGCCCGATGCTTGTTCATCGCATACGTAAATCCGACCAAAGCCGTGATACTTAACACACCTATAATTGCGAGTACCGCTAACATCTCTAATAATGTGCGACCGTGTTGCTTGTTGTAATTCTTAATCATATAATATCTTCCTTTAATCTATAACCTTACTAGTTTTAATTAGTCTGCCCCCCCCCCCGCATTTGTCAAGAGTTAAGTTTGCAAAACTTTATTTTTATTTCTTTACTTTCTTTTTAAAACCAAATAAACTGTCTTTTGTTGAAGGCATAAAAAGTCTCGAAAAAGCTATTGCTACCTTCGAGACTTTAGTAAATTTCCATAGCTTTCAAAGCTACCTTAATTTATTCCATTTTTACTCATTAAGATTTCACCAATCTATTCCACCATCCTCCTTTTTTAGGGGTAGATTCTTGTGATATATTTTGTATCTCCGAATTACTTGGCTCATGAAAAATTTCTACATTTTTATTTTCTTTTTCTTGATCAAGAATGACTGGATTTTCCTCTTTTTTAACAAGAGCTTTCTTTTGTCTAGTTCTTGGTTGTTTCTTTAAAGAAGATTCTTTCCGAGGAGGAATAACATCTTGGGCAACAGAATGGCTATCAAATAAAATCATCGGTTCTTGATGCACAACCGTAAATTTTTCTTCCCTATCTAAAATTTGAGGCTGCACATTCTCTTCAATTTGCTTGTTTTTATTCTGTCTTTGCTTATTTCTTTGATGTTTTGAAATATTCTTTCTCTCAGTATCTTCTGTAGCCGCCGTCTGATGAGCATCTTCTATAACATCAACTTTATCATTTACATTTTTCTCAACATCATTCTTATTGGATACAACAGCTTCTGCACTATTTGAGTTCCTTTCACGTTTTTTCTTCCGCCGACGATCCCGCCTATTGTTGAACTGGCTGTTCGCATTTTCATTTTGTCCTGAACTTGCTTCGGCGTTAGAGATAACCTCTTTCCTCGCTCCTTTTCCCATATGTTCAAGACGAAAGTCAGTGGGATGAATCATCCCAACGTCTCCTTCCACCTTAATCGTTAAATCATATTTGGTTTCAATTTGCGACAAATGCGTCCGTTTGACATTCAAAACATACAACGCCACATCCATCGGCAACGTTAATGTCAATTGACAAGACGCGTATTGCTCACCGGCATCTTCCAACACATGCAACGCATGCATCGCGCATGATTCCACAGATCGAACAACGCCTTTGCCCTGACAATACGGGCACACATGATGGCTGGTTTCCAAAAAGCTGGAATGCAACCGCTGCCGAGACAACTCCATCAATCCGAAGCCCGTGATTTTACCCATTTGAATGCGCGCACGGTCTTTTTTCAACGCTTCTTTCATCCGCCGTTCCACCGCGTGATTGTTGCGCGATTCATCCATATCAATAAAGTCAATCACAACCAATCCGGCCAAATCCCGCAACCGCAATTGGCGCGCCACTTCATCCGCCGCTTCCAAATTCGTCTTGAGCGCCGTTTCTTCAATGTTGCGTTCCCGCGTGGCCCGGCCCGAGTTCACATCAATCGCGACCAATGCTTCCGTTTGGTTGATGACCAAATAACCGCCCGATTTTAATCCGACATTCGGATTGTGCATGTCTTCCAATTGGTTTTCGATTCCGTAGGACTGGAACAAAGAAATGTCCCCTTTATATTGTTTCACCTTCTTGGCCTGCTTCGGCATCAGCATTTTGACGAAATCTTTTGTTGATTTATAGGCTTGTTCGCCTTCAACCCACACTTCTTCGATTTCATCGGTAAACACATCCCGCAATGTCCGTTTAATGATATTGCCTTCTTCGTAAATCAAAGCCGGCGCTTTGGATTCCAACGTTTTATCCCGAATCTGCGTCCATGTCTTGATTAAATAATCATAATCGCGTTTAATTTCAGCCTTTGTTCGTTCTTTACCTGCCGTGCGCACGATGACCGCCATGCCGTCCGGAATCGGCAACCCTTCCACGATTTTCTTTAACCGCCGCCGATCCTGCGCATTCGTAATTTTCCGAGACACCCCGCCGCCGTTGGCATTGTTCGGCATCAACACGCTGTAGCGGCCGGCCAATGACAAATATGTCGTCAAAGCCGCTCCTTTATTGCCGCGTTCTTCTTTTGTCACCTGAACCAAAACAATTTGATTATGGTGAATGACTTCCTGAATTTTGTATTTTTTTAACAGATTATAGCGCGGGCGCACGACATCATCGGATTCGGCTTCGCTGACCGTTTCGACATCGGATTCCGGCTCGGCCGGTTCTTCTTTGACATCTTCCTGCGTTGCCTGCACCGCTTTTAATTCCGCTTTCAACGCTTCCTTATCAGCCACCGGAATTTGATAATAATCCGGATGAATTTCATTAAAGGCCAAAAATCCGTGGCGATTGCCGCCGTATTCCACAAAAGCCGCCTGAAGCGACGGTTCGACGCGAATGATTTTTGCTAAATAAATGTTTCCTTTAATTTGTTTTTTAGTCGATGTTTCGACGTCTAATTCCTCCAAACGAGACTCTTCAACAACAACCACGCGCGTCTCTTCCGCATGCGTGGCTTCAATAAGCATTCTTTTTGACATATAAACTCCAAATTCTTAAAAATTGTACGGGGCCGGCCCCAACGAGCCGACAGAGGAAAACGACAGCATGATGTCAGACAAGCGGCGTCTTTCAAAAAGTGTGTGTGAAACAGAGCCATTTTGCGCGTTTTCCTTAAAACTTTTTCTTTTAACCTTTGCGCTTCATCGAATACTGACCCATCGTCAGTTTTACTTCATATCACGCAGCATTAAACTAAACGGGGGATATGATAAACGACTTTTTATCAAAGCACAATACTTATTATCAGGTTCGCGTTATTTTTTCAAAAAAAGCGCCTTTAACCACTTCATCACATGCACGGACGGAAAAGCGCCTTCTTGGTACAAAAGCGCCGGCGCCGTTCGCTTTTGCGCCTGAGCCTGAATATTTTCATGAAGCGTTATTAATTTTTTCAAATCTTTTTCGATACGCGCTGCCGATTGACCGGCCGCTTCCGTCCGAACAACCAAAGAAGCCCGGTACGTTTTCGCCAAATCAGAGGCAATTTGTTGCAAGCGTTCTCTTTCCTGTCCCTCTTCGATTTTCCGAGAAACCATGCCTCGCGGCAAACGATCCGGCAAATAAGCCACATAGTCGCCCGCCAAAGACAAATGCGTCGTCAACAAAGCCCCTTTACCTGCAACGGCCGGCTTTTTCACCTGAACCACCACAACGGCATCCCGGCGAATGATGCGCTCTCCCGTTTCGTGATTTCTTTTGGTTTTGTATTTATTTTCTATCTCATCAAACGGCAAAAAACCGTCACGTACCGCTCCATAATCCACAAAAGCCGCTCGATAAGAAACGGCCACGCTGTGAACCTGCGCCAAATAAATATTTCCTTTTTCTGTTGACATCTTTCACCTATTTTCTGTTTTATATATAAAAGTATCATAATCTACTGTTCAAAAAAGAACAACTATATTATAGTAAGAAAGAACAAAGGATTTCGATGACTCGTATGAACCGGCTGTATAAAGGCCTTTTATTCTTGATTTTCTTTCTGCTGTCAGCGGTTATTGCGTTGCCGGCGGAAGCTGTTTTTCTGAATCAAATCCGATTCGGGAAACAATCCGATAAATGCGTGCGCGTCGTCGCTCATATGGATCAAAAAACCAATTGCCGCGTTTTTACGCTGAAAAATCCGAACCGCGTCGTCATTGATTTCG
>CALXTZ010000031.1 GCA_944391545.1 uncultured Alphaproteobacteria bacterium | reverse complement strand
AGATCTGGCGGCGGAAGAAGCTGAGTGAGGGTAGGGGAGTAGTTATTGAAGGGCGCAGAAGCACCGAAAATAAAAAGACGCCCGAAAAAAGCTGTTTGTTTTGACGGTTTGGGAACCAACGGAAGAAGCTTATGCAATGGTTCTTCAAACGGCAGACATTTTGCGTACTTTAACGATTAACTACGATTTTGTGGTTGTGACATTAAAAACAAAAAATCAAAAATGGCAAAAAAACGAAAAATATCCGGAACTTCATTTTCGGTTTGTAAAACATTTTTCGCCGTTTGACAAAGTTGTCGACCCCGCTTTTACAGATCGGAAAGGTTGGCAGCGGATTTGGAAAGAATTTCCCGTTCAATAGCCCTATATTTTTTCTTGACATTTGTTGGGGGGGGGGGGTAGACTTGGAAAAGAAAAGGGAAATTGAATGAAAGTTCCCTGTGAAGTGGTATGCGCAAAAAAAAGATGCCGGTTACAGTAAAATAAAAAATGGAGATGTCAAATTGAAGCAAATACAAGCAAAACAGTATGGTCGAAGTTTTATTGAAATGCTGGCCGTTTTGGCGCTTGTCGGTATTTTAAGCGTGATGTCCGTCGTCGGTGTTTCGTATGCTCTGTCAAAGTACCGCGCCAATCGGATTATCCAAGAAGTGATGTTGTGGGCGACGGTTATTGTAACGAACGAAGAAGCTCAAAAGGTTGCGGTTGATGACACAATCGAACCGTCGGAATTGAAAGACCGTCAGTATGCTTCCGGTTATCCGATGTTTGCACAAAAAATGAATGACGATATTTTCGCGGTTTTCGTGCGGCAGGTTTCCGAACGTGTCTGTCGAGCTGTCTTAAAAGGGCCGAACCCGTCTGATTTTTATATAGATGTTAACGGTGTTTCGTCCAAAGAGGCGTCTTCGGGTGAAATCTGCCAAGAAACGAATCAACTGGCCTTTTATTTTGACTTTACGCAGGAAAAAGAATGGTGCGGCGGTCAAATTTGTACAAACGGCCATGTGTGTGATATGCAATCGGAAACATGTGTTTGTCCCGAAGATCGCGTTGAACAAGAAGGTGTTTGCGTGTGTCCGGACGGAATGGAAGAATGTAACGGGGTTTGTTATGAACCGTGTGATCCGAATCAACCCGGAAATTTAGGGGTACGCGACTCCGATTCCTGTCAATGTCGATGTGATGAGGTCGCCGGATTTCATGCTTTGGCAAACGGTCAGACGTGCCAATGTCAAAACGGATTTGTTTTAAACGGGCAATGCATGAATGTCGAGTGTACGCCTCAAGGATGTGAAGACGGCACATGTACCTGTTGGCTGATTAATGCGGCCGGCGTTAAGGAAAAATGCGGCCAATACTGTGATCGGCGCGGATCGAACTGTCGATATGGATTTTGTATTGACAACGGTCAGTGTCCTCAAGGATCTATCAAATACGTTGTGGGAAATTCGTTTGGTGATTTTTACGGATGCAAGACGGATGATATTTCGTGTTATTACATGAACGGCAGCTTCCGATGCGCAAAAGGAGATGATCAGTGCGGTCAATACTGTCAAATTGACGGAATGAATTGCAAAGAGGGCGACTGCGAAAATCAATGCCCTGCCGGAACGATATATCGACAAAACAATTTATCGGACAAAAGTTTATGGGGATGTTATGATGAGGCATCTGATATTGAGTGTTTGTTTTCTTATCTGACGGGAATTGCGTGTTACAAGAGCGGCATGCTGTGCGGAACGAATTGTGATTTACAGGGAAATGAATGCAAAGCACTCGGAACCGGTGAAAATGTCAGCTTGTGTAAAGCTGTCTGTCCCGATGGATTATCTACGGTTTTGAAGGAAAATAAATGGGCGTGTGAACGGTCTGACGGGTTTTATTGCGTCCCGGAGGTTGCAAACTATGGTGGCGGCGCATACCGGTGTTATACACCCGAAGGCAATCAATGCGGTGAACGGTGCAATGCCGACGGAACCGTTTGTTATGCCGGGACCTGTGATGCGTCTGTTTGTACCGGTTTAGGCTTGTCTTATGAACGATACAACAGTGTTTATTACGGATGTTTGGACGATGAAAACAACTTAATGTGTATTCAAACATGGAACGGTATTCAGTGCTATAAAGATAATGTTTTGTGCGGAAACGGTTGTTCAGATTTGCATGCGTCGGGATGTGATGATTGTTTTGATGCTTTTGAATGCCCGGATGGTTTTTCCTATAAAGTCGTCAACGGCGGAGACGGGTGTGTGAATGATATAACCGGCGTTTACTGTGATGCCAATGTTTATCAACGGTGTTATTATCCCGGCGATAATCAATGCGGTCGGGATGGGTGTCGGATTGATGCAACGGGATGTTCAACCGGCGCTTGCTCGGCACAAGAGGCAGATTGTTCTGCGCCCATGATTTTCGGACGTATCCAAGCGGGAGCCAGCGGTATTTACGGATGTATTGATTATGTTCAAAATTTATCATGTTATCGATCCCAAGGCAGCCATGTTTGTCGACTGAACGGAATGCAGTGCGGATCGGGTTGTCGTTCGGATGGAACCGGATGTACTTCAGGTGTTTGCGCAGCATCAGATTGCCCTTCGGGTCAGGAACCGGTTTACCAAGATACAACAACATTTACATGTGGTAACATCGTCCGGGAAGTCGCTTGTTCCGGTTCAAACGGAAATTACACATGCACTGTTAACGGAAATGTGTGTGGTCGATCTTGTTCGGATGAAACGGGGACTTCTTGCCTGTATGGTGTTTGTTCGCAAGACGATTGTCCGTCCGGGTTCGTTTGGGGGTACGTGACGACAGGACTTTACGGATGCACGAATCCATCGACGTACGTCAGCTGTTATCCGGACAACGGAAGTTACACCTGTTGGAAAAACGGGGCTTTGTGCGGACAAGGATGCTCGATCGACGGTACCGGCGGAACATGTGATTCCGGATGTGCTTAAAAACAGTTTAGAAGAGGGCGGGTAGTTATCAAAAATCCCCGCCTTTTTAGGGCAGGGACTTTTTCAATTCCGTCATCCATTCATCTACGGTGTTTGCCAACACCTTGCTTCATGGTGCCTCATTGCTTTGCGCATAAAAACAGGCCACCGGCCTATTTTTCTTTGCACAGTGACTCTGGCGGTAGGGATATAAAGATCAGGTTCGATCCCGACTCTTCAGTTTAATATAAAAAATCCCTGCCTTTATGGGGCAGGGACTTTTTATATTGGCTCTGGCGGTAGGGATCGAACCTACGACCGATCGGTTAACAGCCGATTGCTCTACCGCTGAGCTACGCCAGAAACGCGGTACGATGAATAAATACTCCAATCAAAAATAAAAATCAAGTACTTTTTTCATCTTTTTATCTTTGGAGGTCGGTACCGGAATCGAACCAGTGTAAAAGGATTTGCAGTCCTCTGCATGAGCCACTCTGCCAACCGACCCTTTTCAGATGCCTCCTTTTTACCATATTTAAAAAAACCGTCAAGAAAAAAATGAATTTCGTTGCAAAAAAAAATAAAATCGTTTATCTTTCACAGTATCAATAAGATGGGATTTGCTTATATATAAAGGAAAAAAATGAGAAAAACGTTCAAAATTGTTTTACTTTCGTGTTCTATGTTCGTGATGACTTGTACGGCGCACGCCGAAAGCTTGTTCGAAGCTTTGGCTTATACCTATGAAACAAATCCGACTTTGGAAGCGAGCCGGGCTTATTTGCGGTCCGTCGATGAACGGGTCGGCCAGGCAAAAGCCGGATGGCGCCCGAATTTAAGTGCTGTCGGAAATGCGACTTATACCGATCAACGGTATAAAAACTATCCCGGAACGGATGATTTTGATTATGACAACGATGCTTATGATGCCGGTCTTTCGTTGACACAGCCGATTTTCTCCGGTTTCAAAACCGTATCCGGTGTTAATTACGCCGAAACGATTGTTAAACAAGAACGCGAGAATTTAAAAAGCACGGAACAGGCTGTTTTGCTGAATTCTGCAGTTGCCTATGTGGATGTGATTACACAGCGGGCTGTTTTGGAACTGCAAAAGAATCAGGAACAGGTTTTGGCGCGTCACTTAAAATCCTATCAAAAACGGTTTGAAGTTGGGGATTTGACCAAAACGGACGTTGCTCAATCCGAAGCGCGATTGGAAGGGGCTAAAACGAATCGAATCGTCGCCGAAGGAGACTTGGAAACGGCAAATGCCGCGTATGTCAGCATGGTTGGTCGTAAACCGCCCGAAAAAACGCGTGTAAACGATTTGGATAAGTTCCTGCCGAAAACGTTGTCGGAATGCCTGGATATTATGCGGACAAACAATCCGTCTTTGAAAGCAGCTGAATTTGCCGATGAAGCGTCTCAATACAACATCACGTTGCAACGCGGTGATTTGTTGCCGGAGTTAAATGTAAATGCCGGTGCCGGATATCAATGGGGGCAACCGTTGCCACAGTTGGATGATAAATACGACGGTCATTATTGGCAAATCGGTGCTAATTTAACCGTTCCGCTCTATCAAGGCGGCGGCGAATATGCCAAAGTGCGTGAAGCAAAACAATTGGCTAATCAAGCGCGCATCAATCTGGAACAGGTCAAACGGGATTTAGTCAAATCGACAACCCAAGCGTGGGAACAGTATCGTTCAACAAAATCCTCCATCGAATCGATTGAAGCTCAAATTAAGGCGTCTAAAATGGCTTTGGACGGGGTTATCAGAGAAGCGGATGTCGGGTCTCGGACGGTTTTGGATGTGTTGGATGCCGAACAGGAATATTTGAATAACCGTGTGCAATTGGTTCAGGCTGAACGGAATATGACGGTTGCCGCTTTGAATTTATTATCGGCAATGGGACATATGACGGCCGGTTCCTTAAAATTAAATGTTGCACAATATAATCCACAAGATTATTATGAGAATGTCAGCACGAAGCTGATTGGTACAGGCATTTAAAAAGGAGAGATCCTCGTGGAACAAAAAGAGCCCTCAATGGAAGAAATTTTATCCTCTATTCGGCGCATCTTGTCGAATGAGGAAGTTGACGGGGATGCTTTAAAGAAAGTAACACAGAATGTTTCAGATGGGGATATTCCTGTGCAAGCTCCGCAAGTTGTTGAGTTAACGGAAGATATGATGATACAAAATCAAAATACGAATGCGCCCGAGGCGGCCGAACAAACAAATGATGCTTTAATTTCGGAACCAACGGCTAAAGCGACGGCGGATTCTTTGTCAGAGCTGACAAAAGTGATTGAACAGGAAAAGGAACAAAGCAAAGAACAACCGGAAACTTCATTGGAATCGGTGGTTCGGTCTGTGTTAAAGCCTTATTTAAAAGAATGGCTGGATGCGCACTTGCCGGAGATTGTGGAAAGGGTTGTTCAAAAAGAAGTTCGTCGTGTCATTGATCGATCGGATTTATCGTAAGAAAGTTTTTATTGTCAAGTCCCCCGGACACGGGGGATTATCATTTATTGAAAAGGAAAAAAAATGAAAGGTCTGTTTTTTATTGCGGGTGAAAAAGAAACCGCGAAATCTGAAATCGTTGAAAAAGCTGTTGAATTGTTAAAAGCTCAAGGCAAGAACGTCGTCGTTTTTAAGCCGGTCGGCGATGAAGACGGGGCTTTGTTTTCCGTATCTACGGCAAAGCACATGATTGTTGAGGGACAAAAAGATTCTTTTATCGAACAAGTCATCGGTGCCTATAAGGCTTTGGAAAAAACGGCTGATTTTGTCTTGGTCGAAGGAACGAATCTGACAACGCGCGACACCGTGATTGAATTTCGGTTGAATGCGATTATGGCATCAAATTTGTGTTTACCGGCTGTGTTGGTAATGAAAGAGGGAGATGATACATTGGAAGCTTCCGATTTCACGACGCGGATTTTAAAACAGCAATACATTGATGTTCTGGGCATGCTGACAAGCGAAAAGGATTTGGATTACGTTCTGAATGAAGCGGCTTGTTTTGAAAGCAATAAAGTTTTGCCGAAAATGTTTGAATACATGTTGGTTGAAAAAGCAAAGTCCGATAAACAGCGGATTGTTTTGCCGGAAGGAGAATCGGAACGCGTTTTAAAAGCGGCGGCTGTTTTAAATGCGCGAGAAATTGCGGATATCATTGTGTTGGGCAATCCCGAAGAAGTCAATGCGCGTGCCAAAGAATACGGTATTTCTTTGGAGGGCGTGACGGTGATTAATCCATTGACAAGTCCGAATTTTACCGATTATGCCAACACTTTTTATGAATTGCGCAAGGCGAAAGGCGTGACGTTGGACGAAGCAGTTGAAACGATGAAAGATTCGGCTTATTTCGGCACGATGATGGTTTATAAAGGCGATGCGGACGGCATGGTTTCCGGTGCCGAACATACGACGGCTCATACGATTCGTCCGGCTTTGCAGTTTATTAAGACAAAACCGACGGCTTCGATGGTTTCCGGTGCTTTTTTAATGTGTTTTAACGGCAAGTTATATGTGTTTGCCGATTGCGCCGTCACCCCGAATCCGACGCCGGAACAATTGTCTGAAATTGCTATCAGCACGGCGGAAACGGCCAAGATTTTCGGGCTTGATCCGAAAGTGGCATTCTTGTCTTACGGCTCCGGTAATTCCGGCAAAGGCCCCAGTGTGGATGCTGTGAAAGAAGCTGTTCGTCTGACGAAAGAAAAATCACCGGATTTGGTCGTCGACGGTCCGATTCAATTTGACGCGGCAATTGATGCCGGCGTGGCTAAAACGAAAATGCCTGACAGTCCGGTTGCCGGCCAGGCCAATGTTTTTGTCTTCCCGGATTTGAATACCGGAAACTGTTGTTATAAAGCTGTTCAACGGGCGTCTGCCGATTGTTTGGCTGCCGGGCCGATTTTACAAGGGTTGAAAAAACCCGTGAATGATTTGTCTCGTGGGTGCACGGTGCCTGATATTATCAACACGGTTGCATTTACGGCTTTGTTTGCTCAAAATTAAAGGAAAAAAGAATGAAAATACTTGTGATTAACTGTGGTAGCTCTACCATCAAATATCAATTGTTTAATATGGACAATCAAGAAGTGCTGTGTTCCGGGCTGGTTGAAAAAATCGGCGAACCGACGGGACGGATTACGCATAAGAAATTTCCGGATACGGACAAAGCAACAAAAACGGTTGAGGAAATGCGTTTCCCGAGCCATGCGGAAGGAATGCGTAAAGTGGTCGATGTGATGATGAACGGGGATACGGCGGTCATCTCTGACATTTCGGAAATTCAAGGGATTGGACACCGCGTTGTGCATGGCGGGTCTTATTTTAAACCGATGATTGTGACACCGGAAGTCATTCAAAATTTACGTCAAGTCATTCCTTTGGCGCCTTTGCACAACCCGGCGCACCTGTTGGGGATTGAAGTGGCGCAGGAACTGTTCCCGAATGCCAAACACGTTGTAGTGTTTGATACGGCTTTCCATCAAACGATGCCGGATTATGTGTACATGTATCCGCTGCCGTACGATATTTATACGAAATATGCCGTTCGTAAATACGGTGCTCATGGGACAAGCCATAAATATGTGGCGAAACGGGCTGCGGAATTGTTGGGTAAACCGTTGACGCAATGTAATTTGATTACGTGTCATATCGGTTCCGGATCCAGTATTACGGCGATAAAGGAAGGGCGGTGCTTGGATACATCCATGGGACTAACGCCGTTGGACGGGTTGATGATGGGGACTCGGTGCGGATCGATTGATCCGGCTTGTGTCGGGTTCTTGGTTCGCAATGCCGGGATGAGCGTGGACGATGTGGACACGATGATGACGAAAAAGAGCGGGTTGTTGGGCATTTGCGGTGTAAACGATTTGCGAGACGTTCATGCACATATTGCTGACGGAGACGAAAAGGCTAAATTAGCTTTGAACATGATGACATATCGCATTCGCCATTATATCGGGGCTTATTTGGCGCAACTCGGACACATTGATGCGTTGGTGTTTACAGCCGGGGTCGGAGAAAACGACGAAATTGTCCGCCGCGAAACGCTGAAAGGATTGGAACCGTTCGGATTTGTTTTGGATCAAAAAGTCAACGATATTCGACCGGGAGAACATGCCTTGATTTCGGCGCCGGAATCAAAAATTAAAATTTATGTCATTCGAACCAACGAAGAATTGGAAATCGCCAAGGAAACGCTGGCATTGGTCGAGTAAGTTTTCAGATGAAATAAAAGAAAGGGGCTTTAAGAGCCCCTTTTTTAATATTCACAATTGCCGTTATCATCTAAACCGGTTGCATCTTCCCCGCAACAAGTGCTTCCGATTAATTTGTCCGGCGGATTACAGCGATTGCCGTTTTTGTCAACACCGACTGCATCTGTTCGGCAACATCTGACGCCTGTTGGGCCGTTGAAGAGTTTAGGTGCACTTTCATAACAACACTGCGGATAGTAATCGTCCTATAAATAGAAGCCTTCGACTTTTTCGGAACAACAAATCCGGCTGGCATATTCCGTTGAAACGGCATGTTGACCATCCGGACAAGCACATTCGCCGCGTTTGGCATTGTTTGGGTCGTCGGCCGTAAAGTACATTTCACTCTCCGGGCAAGCGGAGCAACCCCAATCACTTTTTTCAATTTGTCCAACGCCAGTATACTTAAAGTAACGAGGCGCCCAATATCTTTGATCGGAACCGCAGCATTGAGGCGAACCGTTTTGATCAATAACAGAGTTTGGTTGACTGGTAGAACAACATTGCGGATAGTAATCGCCCCACAAGTAAAAACCTTCGACTGTTTCGGGGCAGCAAATATTTTTATACTCTCCGATTGTAATGGCATGTTGTCCACTGGGGCAGGCACATTCTCCGTATTTCGCATTATTGCGTTCGTCGGCCGTGAAGTACATTTCACTCTCCGGGCAAGCGGAGCAACCCCAATCACTTTTTTCAATTTGTCCGACACCCGTGTATTTGAAATAAGTCGGTGCCCAATAGGGTTTATCGGACGGACAGCAAATAAAGGAACCGTCTTCTTTTTGATTAACTTTACCATAGCAACAGACTGCTTTTTCTCCATCCCAATACGCTGTTGGCCAATCTTCACCTAAACAGACCCGACAACAAGTTGTATTTTCTGTCAGTGAATCTATGCCATCTACTTTAACTGGAAATTTTGATCCATCCCCATTGGAACACGTTTTACTGGTAGGATTTATTGAACAAGTAATGCATGTACTTGTTGCAACATCGCAGACTTCTTCTCCCGAACAAAGAGCAATGCATTGCCCATCAATACACTCTTCACACGCCTCACATGCAGGTGTACATTGACGTTCACAAACGCCTGCATTACATTTTCCCAATTGATTATCCTTCAGACATTCTGTACCATCAGGCAAATTTGTAAGTTGGTCGCAACCGTCTTCAACGGAAGTGATTTCTTGACATTCCGTCGGAACAGCCAGAGGCGGGCAGACACATTCATAATCCGTACACACTTCACCGTCAGTACACTCTTCATCCGTTGTACACGCCGGCGGCATCTCACAATGAACGCCCTTATACCCGTTCGTACAATCACACACGCCGTTGTTACAAACACCGTGTAAACCGCAATCTATTCCGTCACACGCATCCGGATCTGTTCCGGAACCGGAACTGCCGCTCCCCGAACCACTACCCGAGCCACCGGATGTCTCACCGGAACTACCGCCACTTGAACCGCCCGAAGAACCACCATGACCGGTACCGTCACAAATCGTCCCGTCTTCACCAAAACAGAACTTCATCGCCAAGCCGTCTGTCGTCCCGCAAATGTCACTATCCCCTTGATAAACCGTATTCCCTACAACAATCTGGTCGATGTCTGTCGGGTTCATTTTCAAAATCATTTCACACACGCGATATGTTACGCCTGTTGCTTCAACATAATACGAACTGCCCGCATCTTTCTTCGTCGTCATCGGGTAATATGTCCCTGCCGGTAAATCCGGAAAACGAAACTCATGCCCGGATGGTTTGCTCGCATAATTTTCATCCACCATCGGGACATTTGTGCCGCGCAACATCACATCGTAAATTGTTTCATTGGCTCGATGTTTATTCATCGCATACGTAAATCCCACCAAAGCCGCGATAGACAAAATCCCGACAATTGCCAATACGCCCAACATTTCCAAAAGGGTTCGGCCTTTTTGTTTGAGAAAAAGTGTGAAATTGAAGCATAGGAGTTCCTTTCTATACGTAATAATAACGAATAAAACATGAAAAAACATCCCGGTTTAACGGGAAATAAAATAAAAGTAATTTGCCTGAATCAGAGGCGGGGGGGGGGGGGCGTGCGCGCAGATTTTGCCCTGGGTGGAAGAGAAAGGAACATGTCAAAACTTCCGTAAATAAGTTCTTTGTTTATTTGTAATCTCTTTAAATATGAATGTCAAGTCTTATCCTCTGACCCTGGCGATGGTTAAACAATCAACGTTTTGCGCGCCGGCTTTATAAAGAACTTTGGCACACTCATTTAACGTTGCTCCGGTCGTATACACATCATCAATCATGACAATTCTTTTTCCGGCAATTTGTTTCGGGTTTTTGACATAAAAAGCTCCTTTCACGTTTTGTTTTCTTTGTTCCGCATTATCATGGCCTTGAGTTTTGGTGTTGATAATGCGTTGCAACGTGTTGGCTAAATAGCGTTTTCTTGCCTTTTTAGCCAGATAATGAGCCAACAAAGCGGCTTGATTATATTTTCTTTTCATCAACTTGCGCGGATGTAACGGAACGGCAATAATTAAATCGGCTTTTTCCAACATGTCATGACCGGCTTGGTACATTAAATTTCCCAAAAACGGAGTCATGTCTGTTCTGTCGGCGTGTTTAAACGGTAAAATGAGTTCTCGTGAAAATTTGTTATAAATAAACGCAGATCGCAATGTATGAAAAACAGGCGGTTTTGTTAAACAAACCGGGCAAACCATGCCTTCGTCTTCCGGCAAATCATACGGACGCCCGCATCTGGGACACCCTTGACGTGCCAAAAAGTAAATTTTAGAAAAACAAGTCGCGCATAACGCGCTTTTCCCGTACACAATTCGACCGCATTGCAAGCAACGCCCCGGCATGACAATATTTAAAAAGGATGTCACGATATTTGAGAAAAACAATTTCATTTTTTCCTTGTTCTTTTGGTTAATTTCTTTATTATCCTATTTTATCGGAAAATGCAATCAATCGGGTGATAAAATGTTAGAAACAGGAACTTATACACGCAAAGACGGAACTTTTATCTGCTATGAAAGATACGAACCGGACGATGTTCATGCCGATGTAGGACTCGTTTATTTACACGGATTGCTATCTTGCCGAAAATGTAAAAAAGCGACGTTTGTCAAAGAATTTGCTATTGCACATCAAATGCCGTATTTAGTTTTTGATTTTACGGCGCACGGAGAGTCGTGGGGAAAACCCGAAGATGTCCGTATCGGGCGTTGTTTCCGAGATGCATGTGATATGATTCGAGAAAAAACAACCGGCCCGCAGATCGTTTTGGGTTCCAGCATGGGCGGTTGGACAGGGTTGTTGTTAGCTCAGGAAATGCCCGATCGAATTGCCGGTTTTATCGGATTGGCGGCTGCGCCTGATTTTACGCACATGTTGTGGAATCATGTTTTGAATGACGAGCAAAGAGCTTTTTTGAAAAAAGGCGGTGTTTTGGGGCCGACGGAAGAAACAAAAGGCTATTGTTTTTGCTATGATTTTTTTGAAGACGCAAAAAAATACTTTCTTTTGAATAAGAAAATCAGATATAATCATCCTGTGGTTTTGATGAAAGGGGATAAGGATTTTTTAGTGCCGGATACCGTCGCTTTTAAAATCAAAGACAACCTTTTGTCCGAAGACGTCGCCGTCTGGACGTTAAAGGGGGCGGAACATCCTTTGTCGAGACCTTCCGATTTAGAGGCAATTGAGACAGCGATAGAATTTATATTAAAAAAGGTGAACAAATGAATATGATTTATCAACCGATGTCTTACAAATCTTGGCTGCGCGTTTTGTTTTTAATTGTTTTGTGTTATGGTTCCGGCCTGATTGTCGCTTCTTTTAATACGCCGGCAACCCTGACGTGGTATCACAGCCTTTATTTAGCGCCTTTGACACCGCCGGATTGGCTGTTCGGATTAGCATGGTTCGTGTTGTACGGATTAATGGTCTGGTCGGCTTTTTTGGTTTGGACGGTTGCATCACATCGGTACTTTTATTTTCAACTGATTGCGATGGTTTTATGGGGATACACGTTTTGGCAAGCGCACATGACGTTTTGGAGCTTTTGCATCTTGGTCGCATTGACTTTATTCATTTCTGAAATGATGAAAGAGTTTCACAGATATTCCAAACTGTCGGCTCGGTTATTGGTGCCGTACTTGTTGTGGGTTGTCTTTGCCAGCTATTTGAACGCTTACGTGTTCATGTATAATTAGTAGTCCAGCTTAAATTGAGCCCAGTTTTCATGGTCTGCGTTCGGAACGCGTTTGATCTGAACGGAAACGGGGTTCGGTAGTTTTCTAACGAAATTTTGGGTAAAGACCATCGGAACGACTTTGTCTTTGCCGCCGACATAATGGATTTGAGGAATTGCAGATAACAAATACAACTCGTTTGCCGGATTAACCGAATCAAGCATGATATCTTCGTCTCGGTACATGGCATCCGTTTTGGTATCCAATATGCCGGCAATCGTGACAACGCGCGTGACTTTGACATTTCTTAACCGCGTCGCCAAAGACAACGCCAAAGCAGCACCGCCGTCATAACCGACAAATTCGATTTCTTTTAAATTATACTTTTTTTGCCAGCTCTGAATGACGTCTTTCATTTCATCCACGACTTCGGGCGCATATTTTCCTTCTTCCCAAACGATCGGTTTGCACACGTCTTGCTCGATGAAATAGCAGGGGCGCCCTAAATATGCAATAGACGGAAACGTGTCTTTTTGAGCCAGTTGCATGGCAACATCCGCATACATTTGAGGCCTTTTGCTCATTAATCCCGTTGTATGTGCATTGCCGTCGATGTAAATCCGCAGCTTTTTAAAAGGTTTGACATGTTTGCGCCAAGTTGCCAGCGTCACATTTCGCGTTTTGACGGGTTGATAGGTAAAGCCTTCCATTTTGGGGGTCGAGGCACAAGCCGTTAACAGCAGGGCAAAAGCCGAACAAAGCAGGAATTTTTTCATACAACCTCCATCAAGGATAAATTTTGAGTCCACAATAAGTAACATGTTATCTTTTTAGCCGGAAAAAGATTTTTTAGCAAGCTTTTATATGCATGCATTTGATGAATATACGCAGGCGGTATGTCTTCAGTCGTTTGAGGCGGCGTTTTATTCGTTTTATAATCGATGATAAAAACGGCATCATCCGTTACAAGCAATCGATCGACCTGGCCGGAAACGACAAAGCCGTTGACGGTTCCGATAATCGGCACTTCGGGCATGGAATGTTCGGAAAACAACGGTTTAAGGGCTGGATTTTCTAAAAGTGTTAACAATGAAACAGGTACTTCCATTCCTTCGGGCGTCGC
>CALXTZ010000030.1 GCA_944391545.1 uncultured Alphaproteobacteria bacterium | reverse complement strand
AATTTTACTGCTTTTTTCCTCTTTCTTTCCAACTCTACCCCCCCCCCCCGACATCTGTCAAGAACTTTTTGTGCATAAAAAAAGGAGCCCGAAAGCTCCTTTTTCCAAAACCACTTCATAAAAAAGCGGCTTTTTTACTTCGCCTGAATATCCAATCGGTTGTTTTTGACATCAATTTGAACAACTGCATTGTCCCGAATATCTCCGGCCAAAAGCTTAATTGCCAACGGATTTTCCAACTCTTGTTGAATAAGCCGCTTTAACGGCCGCGCACCAAACTCGGCATCATAACCGTTCTCCGCCAGCCAATCCTTTGCTTTATTCGTCAATGTCAATTGAATATGATGATCTTTTAACCTCTGTTGCAATCGGTCGATTTGAATATCCACAATTTGACGAATATGTTCTTTTTTCAGCGCATGGAATGTAATGATTTCATCCAAACGGTTTAAAAATTCCGGTTTGAAGAAAGCCTTTAATTTGCCCATAATATCCTTGTCATTTGCATCCACAATCAAGTTAGACGTCAAAATAATGAACGTGTTTTTAAAATCAACCACGCGGCCTTTGCTGTCCGTCAAGCGGCCGTCATCCAAGATCTGCAACAACAAATTAAACACATCCGGATGCGCTTTTTCCACTTCGTCGAACAAAATGACTTGATACGGCCGACGTCGCACAGCTTCGGTTAAAATACCGCCTTCATCATAGCCGACATATCCCGGAGGCGCCCCGATTAACCGTGCCACCGCATGTTTTTCCATATATTCGGACATATCAATCCGAATGTAAGCCGATTCTTCATCAAACAAGAAAGCCGCCAATGCTTTAGCCAATTCCGTTTTCCCGACACCGGTCGGCCCCAAAAACAAGAATGACCCGATCGGCCGGTTAGGATCTTTCAACCCGGCGCGAGACCGACGCACGGCATTCGCTACCGCGGCAATAGCATCATCTTGCCCCACGACGCGCCGCGCGATTTCTTTTTCAATATTCAACAGCTTTTCCCGTTCCGAACTCATTAACTTATCCACCGGGATGCCTGTCCATTTCGATACGACACTTGCAATTAAATCAGGCGTTACGGTTTCCGGCGCGCTTTGTTCCTGATTAATCTTGTTCAACTCTTCCAACCTGGCCTGCATTTCCGGAATGTCTTTGTATTGCACACGTCCGGCCAATTCATACCGGCCTTCCCGAAAAGCCCGGTCAATGTCGATTTTTGCTTTGTCGATTTTCTCACGCAAAGCATTCGCTTCTTGGATACTGTTCTTGCTGGCCTGCCATTGAGCCGTTTTATCAGCCGACTCTTTTTCCATTTGCGCCATGTTTTGTTCAATCACCGAAAGACGTTCTTGAGACGCTTTATCCTTTTCTTTGCGCAACGCTTCCCGTTCGATTTTCAATTGAAGCAAACGCCGATCCAATTCATCTAAATCTTCCGGTTTGGAATCAAGTGCCATTTTTAACTTGCTGGCTGCTTCATCCACCAAGTCAATGGCTTTATCCGGCAAAAACCGATCGGCAATGTATCGATTAGACATCACGGCCGCCGACACCAACGCTGCATCCGAAATTCGGACGCCGTGATGGATTTCGTACTTTTCCTTGATGCCGCGCAAAATGGAAATCGTATCTTCAACCGTCGGTTCATTGACATAAACAGGCTGGAACCGGCGCGCAAAAGCAGCGTCTTTTTCGATGTATTTTTGATATTCTTTCAAAGTCGTCGCACCGATACAATGCAATTCACCGCGTGCCAAAGCCGGTTTTAATAAATTCGACGCATCCATCGAACCTTCGCTCGCCCCGGCACCGACAACCGTGTGCATTTCATCAATAAACAAGATGACTTGCCCGTTGGAAGCCGATACTTCGTTCAATACGGCTTTCAAGCGCTCTTCAAACTCGCCGCGATATTTGGCGCCCGCTATCAAAGCCCCCATGTCCAGCGCCATCAACCTTTTATGAGCCAAACTGTCCGGTACGTCGCCGTTCACAATGCGCAAAGCCAACCCCTCCACAATGGCCGTTTTCCCGACACCGGGTTCGCCGATTAAAATCGGATTGTTTTTCGTACGCCGAGACAAAACCTGTATCGTGTGTCGGATTTCTTCATCCCGTCCGATGACCGGATCCAGCTTTCCTTGTTTAGCCCGCTCCGTGTAATCAATGGCATACCGTTTCAAAGCATCAAACGTATCTTCGGCCGACGGAGAATCAGCCGTGCGCCCTTGCCGCATCTCATTAATGACGGTATTGAGTTTTTTCAAATCAACGCCGTAGCTTTTCTGCGCCAACGCTGCTTGCAACAAGCGTTCTACCGTCACGTAAGCATCCTTTGCTTTTTCGGCGATTTGCTCTGCCTGATCAACCGCCTTCAGAAAATCTTGAGACGCCGATACCTGTACCGAGCTGCCCGAAACTTTAGGCAGCTTTTCCAAATCTTCATCAATGCCGCGATTGACGGCCTCCACATCAGCTCCGGCCTGTGTCAATAAAGAACCGGCCATCCCTTGTTTATCCTCCAACATCACACGCAGCAAATGCGTCGTCGTGATGTAGGGATTGGAAAGCCGTACGGCCAAATTTTGGGCGGATTGAATAAACCCTTTGGATCTGTCTGTTAATTTTTCAATATTCATGATTTTAACCTCTTTTTTTAAATACATAAGTCGATATGAGTGCTTTTTCAAGAGGCGGCAGTAATTTTTTCACCCGGAACCGGACATTCCGCTGCCGTTAAAACCGTTTTACGGGCATATTTCGTGTTAATCGCATCAACGGCTTGCATTAACTTTTTGGACTTTGCCCAATCCTTTCGATCAAATAAATCCGTTTGAACAGCGGTTTCCGGCACAATCTGCGTCATCATGACACCGGCTTTTTTATAATGGTAGCCCTCTTCATAAATCTTTTTCAAAGCCTCCACCGCTCCGTCCACAATATCCAGCGTATCCGATGTTGCTACCGGAAAGGTAACCGTTCCTTGTTTCCAACATTGCGGCAAGTCGTCCCGAAACCGATTGGTTCGCACATACACAATCATAGACGACACACACGATTGTTGCGCCCGCAATTTACGCGCGCACGTACTGGCGTGTTTTGCCACAGCCTGACACAGCGTTTCCAAATCCGTCACCATGTGTTCAAAACTGCGCGATGAACTGATTTGCTGTTTGTCCGGCGCTTGGGCTTCAAATTCATAACAAGGTTCTCCGTTTAATTCCCGCCAAATCCGCTCCCCCATCACCGTCATGGTTTGGCGCACCCATCGGCGAGGCAGTTGAATGAAATCATACGCCGTTCGAACTCCTTTCGCTTTTAATCGAACGCTTAATCGTCGCCCGATACCCCATACGTCATCAATCGGTGTCAATTGAAGCGCTTTGATGCGCTTTTCGGGCGTGTCTATCACACAAACATGCTGATACCGTTTATATTTCTTGGCAAAATGGCTGGCGATTTTAGCCAATGTCTTCGTCGGAGCGATTCCTAAAGAAACCGGGATTTTGGCATCATACATGACAGTCTGCACCAAATGCGCGCCGTATTCTTTTAAATACGACATGCCCGATAAATCCAAAAAAGCTTCATCAATCGAATACACTTCCATTCGCGGCGCATTGTTTTTCAAAATGTTCATCACACGCGCGGATGTTTCTTCGTACAACTCGAAGTGAGACGAAAAAACAAAAATACCCTCCTTGACAATCAATTCTTTGATTTTAAACGCCGGAATCCCCATCGGAATACCTAACGCTTTGGCTTCATTGGAGCGCGATACGACGCACCCGTCATTGTTGCTTAACACCAAAACGGGCTTTCCGTTTAAACTCGGCTTCAAAGCCCGCTCACAGGATACGAAAAAATTATCACAATCTACAAGTCCAATCATTTTCACTTCTCTTTTGTTCTTGTTTTGTTCTTATCATTCTAGCGTTTTTATGTCGAGATGACAATTCGTTTATAAACAAAAGAGAGAAAATCTTGCGCTTCTTTTCAAAAAAGCTTATGATTCGGCCAGAAAGGAAACAAAATGACAAAAATCACATGGAAACCGGGTACGCTTCTGGCACCGATTCCGCCGGCGATGATTTCATGCGGCACGGTGGAAAAGCCTAATGTTATGACTGCCGCATGGACCGGCATTATTAATTCGGAACCGCCGATGACGTACGTTTCCATTCGCCCGTCTCGCTATTCGCACGAAATCATTTCAAAAACAAAAGAGTTTGTCATTAACCTGACAACGCTTGATTTGGTCAAAGCGGCCGATTATTGCGGCGTGAAATCCGGACGCAATACGGATAAATTCAAGGAAATGAACTTAACGGCTGCTCCCTGCCCGACGATTCGGGCGCCGCAGATTGCACAAAGTCCCGTTTCATTGGCATGTCGGGTTGTGGATGTTCACACTTTCGGAACACACGACATGTTTTTGGCCGAAATTGTTTCCGTTTCGGTGGACGATCGGTATATAGATGAGGCCGGGAAACTCTGGATG
This sequence comes from uncultured Alphaproteobacteria bacterium, assembly GCA_944391545.1. Taxonomy (GTDB): domain Bacteria; phylum Pseudomonadota; class Alphaproteobacteria; order CAAHEQ01; family UBA3637; genus CALXXA01. Next base: position 9,256 of record CALXTZ010000030.1, on the reverse strand, counting down.
GAAAAAATGGGCCTGGTCGCTTATGCTCACGGGTTTTATTTCACCATGGGACGCAATTTGGGAAAATTCGGTTTTTCCGTCGAGAAAAAGCCCAAAAAACAGCTCAAACGGCCGCGTTTGACACAAACGCCGAAACGGCGTTCCCAAAGAACTTTCAAGAAATGAAAAGGAGCGGTTTCCCGCTCCTTTCCCTTTATTTGTGGTGAGAATCTGATTTCTTGGCATTCATAGATTCTTTTTGATGTCCCATGGACATTTTTTCGGAATCTTTTCCGGCCTCTTTTTGAGAAGATTTCTCGTTGGCAGATTTGGAACAACCGCATCCGCCGCACGTTTTCTTTTCCATCATGTTTCTCCCTCCTTTCCGGGGCTTGCCCCTTTAAAGAGATAAAAACATTTTAAATCGTTCACAAGTATGCTTTGGTCTAACGCGTATGCGCCTTCATCTTTTCCAACAAAGCCAACGCCCGCGGGCAAGGCGGCAATTCGTCAAACGGGCCCAAAAAGCAAATTTTATTTGTTTGCTGTTCAACAAGTGACGGAATAGGACAAGGCGCCAAACAATCTTCCCCTTTTCGCCGCAAACGATCGGACAAAGCATCGGCTTTTGTCAAAAAATCCTGTTGTAACGCGACACCGCCGGCTTTCCGAACGAGGGCGCTTAATTGTTTCAATTTATCAATGTTGCGGTAACATTTTAATTCGCCGGCCACTTGAACCAACGCCTCATAACCGGTCGGTTGATTAAATATTTGCTTATAAAAAGAAGGCCGGTTCATTTCAGTCACCAAACTTTTAAAAGCCTTTTTGGGAAAATCTTTTTCTTCCTTTTGGCGTTGAATGCCTTCCAAAATCTGCGGAAAAATCGGCACAACTTTATTGCGGCGAACCAAATGTTTTTTATTTTCATTTAAATGCAGGCACACGGGCGAAGCTTGTTTTTCAACCAACATCCGTAACAATAAAGCATCTTCCTGCATGATTAAGTCATTCAAAAAAGAAGACCCGTTTTTCTTTTGCGCCAGTTCATGCGTTAATTGCACCGCCACGTCCAAAGCTTCCTTAAAAACCGGGAAAGACCGGGTACGCGCCGCCTTTTGCAACAGTTTATTTTCCTGCAAAAAAGCAGCGGCTTTTTCTGTTTTTTTCATCACGCGTAAAACAGAGACAAACTCTGTTAAGCTTACCGAAAAAGCTTCCAACGTTCCGTCTTCTTTTAAATCATAGACGAACGCCGTTGTGCGCAAAATTTCATCTAAAAAGTTAGGCAGTAAACCGACTTTATTTTGACGTTTCATTTCTTTCAGCACAATCAATTCCTTTTTCCGTTTAAGCGGAAAAGCGCAAATCCATTTTCGAGCCGACTGTGTTATTTCTTTTACATTTCGCATTTTATTTCCTGTGGATATCTTTTTATCCTTAACCGAGCAGCAACATAAAATGGGCCGTTTTTGCACATTTTTCAAGTACCTTATTTTCAACCTTATCAAAAATTCACAAAACCGACATTTTTCAACCCCGTTCGGGATTTCCCGTTCTGTCGATATTTCCTCCGCCACAGCGTTTTCTTTATACCATTAAAGTATACAAAGATTTTATTCGCTTGTCCAGAAATAAACGCTTGCAGATTTAAGATTTTCTCTTTACACTCATATGTATGCTCAAAATAAGGAGAAAAAAATGAAAAGAACAACTTACTTAACCGCAGCGCTTTTGCTCTTGACGGCCGCTCCGGTTCAGGCCATCGACATCACCAGCCCGTTTTATTTGCCCAGAACCGGCCAAATTGTTTCAACGACAGCCGCCGAATACAATCATAAACAGGTTAAAAGCGATTCTCAAAATTATCACGTCCGGGATCGTGTTTTATCTCAAAACATTGAATACGGCGTAGCACCGCGTGTTTCCGTAGAGGCTCAAATTCAAAATGCATGGAACCGAACCAAAGGCACCATCACCGATATCGGTTATGAAAACGGCCGTGAAGATACAAACGTCGATTGGCGCATCGGAACAAAATACAATATTGTCAATACCGGTTTTTCTTTTGCTCAATTAGGTTTAGGATACGGTCAAAAAGAAACGCATCACATGAACGGCGCCTATAAGTATGTGGATTTCGGCGCAAAAATCGGACAAGATTTGGGGATTGTCATGCCCTATGCCGGCATCGGTGTTGAATTTCCCGTCGCACAAAGCAAAGAATCCGACAACAACATGAAATATGAAGGATACATCGGTTTACATCACTACCTTTATAATTTCCTTTCGCTGGACGCTGCCTTGAACTTGAATTATGATGAAATGTACGAAGCCAGAGAATGGCGGACCGATTTAGCGGCGGATTACTTCTTATCGCCGTACTCAACAATCGGCGTGTATGGCAGCTATGTCATTGACGACAGCGGCAAATGGGACTCGCGCGCGTACGAACATCAAATCGGCATTCGGTTTAAAACCGTCTTTTAACAAAGGGCCTGTGGGCCCTTTTTCATCAACCGGCTTGATTTTATGAACGAGGCAATCCATTTGATAACCGAGAAAGGAACGCCCATGGATAAATTACCTCTTCAAAAGCCGCATCCGTATCGGTTGTTGTTCACGGCCCTGCTTGTCCCGGCCGTTTGCGCCTTTTTGTTGACCTTTGCAATGTACCGAATTGATAATTCGTGGCAAATGACCATTGCATTGATTTTCATCATCAGCTTGTGTTCTTGGGTTTTATATATTGTTTTAAAATCCGTCAAAGAATGGAAAATGAAATATTGGCAACGCTATCCGAAAGTCGTTCGCCTGCACGAAGAGTTGCCGATTAAGCCGAACACAGCCTTTTTAATCGCAACCAAATCCATCATTTTGTACATCCTGCTTTTCGGATATTTAACTGTCGTTTTGGGATTTGCTTTGGTTTATGACGCCCTGAATATCACAACGGCCAACGGATTATTGAACAATATTTATTTCAGCCTGACCACAATGACAACGGTCGGTTACGGAGATTTTGTTCCCATGGCCGGCGGCCGTTTTTTTGCGAATGTTGAAATGATTTTCGGCGTCATTTACCAAATCATCGCCATCGGCGCCGGAACGGGCTACCTTATTCGCTACACTGACGAAGACAACCATATCATTGAATAAGGCAATAACGCCCCGGCTCCTGCATCCTGACCGCTGAAAGGACAATAATGCCTCGAATACCAGCCCCGACCGATAAAAAAGAGAGCATTTTGCCTCTCTTCATTCATAAACTTCCACTCGCTAACGCAAGTGGTATTAACCATTCCGAACTTTGTTCGCCCAGTCCGAAGCTACGCAAGCCTTACGGCTGGGCTGCTATGTCTACATCTACCTGATCACGCAGGTCGTGTTACGTACGAACCATAAAAAAGGGAGCTTTCAGGAACTCCCTTTTCTTTTAAAATTCATACCGCAGTTTCATCATAACCGTATGCGCGTAAAATTTATAGGTTTCATCATGACGCTCGCCATGGCGATTCGTCTGCATGTACCGGTACTCCAGGCTGGCCACCAGCGGAACAACAAAGACCTCGGCATCTATACCGACCATGCCTTGATAGCCCAAGACATATTCGCCCTCATACCGACCCGGGCCCAACCCGATGCCGACGTAAGGCGTAAATAACGGAACCGAAAACGGAATATCGACATAACCGTTCGCCATCACACCGTCATAAGTTGCTTTCCCGCCGTGTTCGATTTTCGCCCGGTTATGCAGGTATTCCCCTTCAACGCGGATGATATCGATAAACGGCAAATCATACCCGACAGCCACCGAATACGTATTAGAATTATCAAAATCTGATTTTTCGCCGTTTCGCCAGGCCGTCCCTGTATTGAATGTTTTCCCGGCACCGGCAGAAACATAAAATTCCGCCTGCGCCGCCGTCCCGAATAAAAGACATAATGCTAAAAATAAAGCTGCTGTACCTGTTTTCATTTTTTCCCTCTTTATCAAAAGTATTACATACATAGTTATATACTATCCTGTGAAAAATACAAGCCTTTCTTTTTCATTTTCAAATTCATCTTTACTTGACAAATAAAAACAAACGCATATACTTTATCCGAACACCAAGAGAGGTCCCATGTTCTGCTTCAAAAAGTCTGTTCTGGTCAAAAGAAAAGAAGACGCTTTGTTTATGACAACGCCCAAGGGTTCTCTTCCGCCGCCGGTTCTGAAAGACATTGAAAAGCAATTGGACAATCCGGATATTCGGCGGGTTGTTTTTTATTTTGACTCCAAAAGCGAACATGAAAATGCGGTTATTGAAGATATTTGCCGGTTGTTGGTGAGTTATTCGGATTTGGAAGCCAAAATTTTCAGACGCAAAAATATTCTGTTTTTACAACGTCCGCTTTCCGACACCGAACGGCTGATTCGTTTTCCGCAAGGTAAAATCATCAGTTCTGCGCAAAAATGTGTCTACGAAGGCGCATTGTTTAAACCTAAATCCCGCTTGTTTGAAACTATTTTAGATACAATCGTCACCGATCAATCTCGGCTGGTGCAGTTTTCTTTTCCCGTCAAAAGAAATACCGAAACGAATACCGATTTTTTACACCGTACGGCTGACATACGTCTGTTGATCTTAAAAGAATTACAGGAAGAAAACACCGTTACCGGCATTCAATTTTTTGCCTATCGCAATCAGAAAAAAGAATTGGTTGACGCTTATGTTCGGCATGAAAATTTCGAAATCAAAAAATGCCAATTGTTTCAACCGCCCGTATCTCCGTCTCTCGAAACAACGACGGCTCCTTTACCGTTGCACATCAGCAAATATCAGCGCAAATTGCTTGCGCGGCAAATAGAGCTTCAACAAGCCGTCAATGACAGATAATTTCCGCATCAAAAATAAATCGATTCGCTTATTCTTTTCTTGACTTTTGTCAACTTTTCCTATATAATATACAATTATAAAAAAACGAGGGAAAAATGGGGATTGAAGAGTTACAGCCGCTTTTGGAAAAAAGTTTTTTGGAAGTCGGGTTCAAAAGTTTAAAAATTCAGCAGATTGCCGAAAAAATACAAGCCCGGCATAAATCAACCGTTATGCCGTGTATTCGCGAAACGATTGAGGCTTTCCAAGAATACGGCCTGACGATTGCTCAATGGGAGAAAGCCGTTATTCAGTATCCGCATTTGGCCGTAACCAATCCGGCGACTTTGTCTGATCACTTTGAAGAAACGTTCCGTTGTTTTGAGGAATTCGGCTTTTCCAAAAAAGATTTTTTAACGGCATTTGTCAAAGTTCCGACTTTATTTTTGTATACGCCCCAAAAATTACGCAGCAATGTTTTGCGAACGGCCAAAGCTTTACAAACCGTCACGCCTGACTTGTCGGATAAAGAATATTTAAAAATGTGCCTGACCGAACCGACTTTGTTTCATACCCGGTCAAACACGATAATGACCAATATTGAAAAAATCGTTGAACCGTATCAAAAACACGGATTAACGACGATTAATTTTATCGGTTCAGCCCGCAAAAAGCCTTGTTTATTGTATCTGGCTCCGGACAGCATCCATAAAAAGATGGATCAAATGATTGCTTTTTACAAAAAAAACGGGTTGGATTTATCAACATGTCTGGCAGCTTATAAAGGCAACCCGGCGTTCTTTTATCAAAAGCCGGAAACATTGCAAAGCAACATCATGCGCGTTGCGACTTTCTTTGTGAAAGAAGGCATTCCCGCGGCAGAATACATTCGAGCGGTTTCTTTGAAAAAATCCATGCTGTTTTCTCAAGCGCCCGAAACAATTTTGGAACATTTACATTTAATGAAACAATATCACAAAGACGGTGCCTTTTCTTTATATCGCGGTGAAAATTCATTTCACAACATTTTGAAATATATTTTAAATCGGCCGATTATGTTGACTTATTCATCGGAAAACCTGGGTTTGCGTCATTTGTATGCCCAAGTCAAACAAGCGCATCAGGAACCGACTTATATGGGCGTTTTGACACAAACCAAGGGTGAAGTCATTAAATACTTGAAAAAACATGCGCAAGGAATTCATTTAAACCTGTTAAAAGAACACGGTTATTCTTGAGCCAATCGTGCCAACGTTTCCAAAATGCGTTTTACGCCGTTCACACGATCGTCCATCCGATCCCATGCGCGCGTGACGGTCAGTTTGTCCGGTTTTAATTTGGCAAGTCCCATTTGCCCGTTAATAAAGCCGACCAATCCGGCCGGATTCGGGTACAGATTGTTATGAAACGAAAGTGTCAACCCTTTTGGTCCGGCATCCAATTTTTCCACAAAAGCAGCGCGGCATAAGGCTTTAATCTGTACAATTTCAAACAAGTTTTGAACCTCCTGCGGAACGGGGCCGAACCGATCTTGTAATTCAAGACGCATTTCCTCCAGCTCGGCGTCATCTTCAACATTGGCCAACCGATGATACAATTCCATGCGAAGCCCTAAATCCGGCACATAACTTTCGGGAATAAGAACGGATAACCCCAAAGAAATCTGCGGCGACCAATTTTCTTGCGTCTGTAACGCTTCGGCACCGGTACCGGCTTTTAACGTTGCCACGGCTTCTTCCAGCATCTTTTGATACAATTCAACACCGACTTCTTTAATATGCCCGGATTGCTCCTGTCCCAACAAATTGCCCGCCCCTCGAATATCCAAATCATGGCTGGCTAACGTAAATCCGGCGCCTAAACTGTCCAAGCTCTGCATCACCGACAATCGGCGCGTCGCCGTCGGCGTCAGCTTTTTATGTTCAACCGTTGTCAAATAAGCATATGCTTTGACTTTAGAACGACCGACCCGGCCGCGCAACTGGTAAAGCGCCGCCAGACCGAACATATCGGCTTTGTGAACAATCATCGTATTAACCGTCCGAATATACAGCCCGGATTCGATAATTGACGTAGCTAACAACACGTCATATTTACCATCGGCAAAATCATTCATGATTTTTTCCAATTGAGAAGGACTCATTTGTCCATGCGCCGAAACAATTTTGACTTCCGGCACAATTTTATGCAACCGTTCCAATAACGGCGCCATATCGCTGATTCGCGGGCACACATAAAATGTTTGACCGCCGCGCAAATGTTCCCGCATAATAGCATCGCGAATAATAACCGGATCGAACGGCATGACAAACGTGCTGACAGCCATCCGGTCAACCGGCGGCGTCGCGATGACGCTTAAGTCCCGCACCCCCGTCAAAGACATTTGCCACGTCCTCGGAATAGGCGTTGCCGTCAACGTTAATACATGGACATCGGATTTCAATTCTTTTAACCGTTCTTTGTGCGCTACACCGAAATGTTGTTCTTCATCGACAATCAGCAGCCCCAAATTCTTAAAAGAAAGATTTTTCGAAAGCAGCGCATGTGTTCCGATGACAATATCAACGCTGCCATCCGTCAGCCCCTTTTTCGTTTCATTGGCTTCCTTGGTTGAAACCAATCGGGACAAGCGGCCGATTTTCAAAGGAAATCCTTTAAAACGTTTGGCAAAAGTTTCATAATGCTGACGCGCCAACAACGTCGTTGGCACGACCAAAGCAACTTGCTCTCCGTTCATCGCCGCAATAAACGCCGCCCGCAAAGCCACTTCCGTTTTTCCGAACCCGACGTCTCCGCAAATTAACCGATCCATCGGACAGCCTTTTTCAAAATCCGCCATCACCTGATTAATGGATTTTAATTGATCTTGCGTTTCCACATACGGAAAACGCGCGCAAAATTCATTATAAATGCCGGCCGGCGGATATATTTTCTGTGTTTTTTTCGCAAACCGCGCCGCCGCAATCGCAATTAATTTTTCCGCCATATCCAACAGCCGCTTTTTAATCCGGCTTTTCCGCGCTTCCCAGGCGCCGCCGCCTAATTTATCCAAAGCGACATGGGTATCTTCGGATCCGTACCGAGACAACATATCCAAATTTTCAACCGGTACAAACAATTTGTCATCATCGGCATAAACGATTTTCAAACAATCATGAGCCACGCCGCCGACAGACAAAGTCATCAACCCTTCATATCGGCCGATACCGTGACTGACATGAACGACTAAATCCCCTTCGGACAGGGAAGAAATGTCTTCAATAAAGTTTTCTTTGCTTTTTCGATACTTGGTCGGGCGCCCGACTTTTTCACCCAGCAAGTCCGATTCCGTAAACAGCGTAATATCCTTGCTTTTAAACCCTTTTTCAAGCGGCAACAGCATCACTGACGGTGTTTTTTTAACCGCAGCCGCCCAGGAAGAAACAGCCGTTACCGGCACGCCTTTTTCTTTTAAAATACCGGCGATTCGATCGGCACTGACGGAAGAATAAGCCCCGATGACAACATGTTCTTTGGTTTTGACAATATAATCGGCCAGTTTATCGAAAACATCCTGACTTTCGCGCGATGCCGCAAAATTTTCGCCCACACGGCCGCCCATATCTTTCGAATCAGGCTCCACAAACGGAGAAAATTGAACAACCGGCCGATTTTCCAATAAAGAATGCCACTCTTTTTCGTTCCCGAAGAACAAATCCGGCGGAACGGGGCGATAAATCATTCCCATGTCGGCTTTGTTTTCCAACGCCGAAAGCCTGGCTTCGTAATATTCTTTCACCTGCGCCCACCGGTCTTCAACGGCTTTATCGACGCCAAAATCCAACGAGACCGGCACATCGGGCTGATAGGCCAAAACCGAGCTCATGTTTTCGAAAAACAACGGCAGCCAATGTTCTATGCCGGCCATCTTCCGTCCGTGAGAAACGCTTTCGTACAACAAATCATCCGTCGAACCGAATAAATCCCGGTATTTTGTGCGAAAACGCGCAATGCTGTCCGGTGTCAACACAAATTCCGCCATCGGCTTTAAAGAAAAAGAATCAACCGATCCGATTGTTTTTTGGCTGATCGGATCAAACGTACGGATGCTTTCCAATTCATCGCCGAATAAATCCAAACGAAGCGGCTTTTCAAATCCGGCCGGAAATAAATCCACGATGCCGCCGCGCACCGCATACTCGCCGGGTTCCATGACCTGTTCGGTTCGTGTATAGCCGTTTTCATTCAAAAAATCCTGTACGCGGTTCCAATCAAACGAGCCCCCGACCCGCGCATCCAAAAAATGACCTTTGAAAAAATCTTTCGGCGGGACTTTTTGCAAAACGGCATTAACCGACGTTAAAATCACCGTCGGCTTTTGAAAAGCGCCCGTATTGGCGAGCTTTGACAACGTTTCCAACCGAGCCCCTTCTATG